>NZ_RZQE01001079.1:0-401 GCF_004022955.1 Mesorhizobium sp. M7A.F.Ca.US.002.01.1.1
ACCCTGTCCAGCCGGTCTGGGTTCGACGGACCTCGCCGGTTTGCGCGGCGCCGGCACGCCCAACATCGAGCTGGCAAGCGTCGACGGCGGCCAACGCAGGCCGCGTGGCCTGCTGGCGACGCTCTTGGGCGGGGGCGGCGCAGACGAGTCCGACGATGTCGCGGAAGCGGTGCCGGCGCCACGCAAACCGGCGAGGTCCGTCGAACCCAGACCGGCTGGACAGGGTATCGCTATCGTGCCGCCGCAGGATGCCCAGCGGGCGGACATCCAGATTGCTGCCAGCGATCCAGGCGAAGAACCGCTTGCCGGGCAGAAGGGGAAGACGCCTGAAGCGATCGTCATGGCGATGGCACCGGGCTCAGTGCCGCTGCCGGCCTTCGCACCGCGAGCCGAGTTCACGG
>NZ_RZQE01000107.1:0-15100 GCF_004022955.1 Mesorhizobium sp. M7A.F.Ca.US.002.01.1.1
GTGCGGATGCGGTCCTGCTCGACGGCGAGCGCCATCGATGCCCTGCTGCGGCTGGCACGCGCTTGCCAGGCAAGGTGGAGAACGACAACCAGGACAATGGCCCCGGCCAGCAGTGCTGATGTCAGATCGGACATTTTCTCATGCCAGGCCCGCCCGGGATCCGGACGGGCCTACTCCCATCAATAACCCTGCGGCTTTGGCCACGGCATGGTGAACTGGTCGCCGCGCCGCACGAATTTGTAACGGTAGAAGTGGAACCACAGCGAGATCAGGAAGTAGAAGGCGACCATGGCGATCAGCTGCGAGCCGAAGCCGAGGAAGATGGCGAAGAAGGTCACCACGCACAGGCAGAACAGCACCATGGCCGGGATCGGATGGAAGGGGTGGGTGTAGCCTCGGCGGATCGAGCCCAGCGGCCACTTCTTGCGGAACATGATGATGTTGATGCTCATGAACGTGTATTGCAGCACCCCCGACAGGATCGAAAAGGTGATCGCCTGGTTGAGGTCGGCGATGAAGGCGAAGGCCAGCGCGATCGGCAGCAGGAACAGGATCGAGCGATAGGGCGTGCGATATTTCGGATGCACGGCCGAGAACCATGTCGGCAGATAGCGGTCGCGGCCGAGCGAGAACCAGGCGCGCGCCGCATCGTTGATGCAGCCATTGGCCGACGCCAGCGCGGCGAGCAGCGTGGCGACGAACAACAGGTTCTCGAGCAGCGGGCTGCCGGTCAGCTTGCCGGCGTCCCACAGTGGATAGTAGGTGATGCCGAGATATTCCCAGGGCATCAGGGAGGCGCAGACATACCAGGTCATGGCCGCCGCGATCAAAAGCGTGATCATGCCGGCCATGGTGCCGTAAGGCAGCGAGCGCGCCGGGGAGCGCACTTCCTCGGCGGCCTGTGTGGTGCCTTCGATGCCGAGATAGTACCATATGCCGAACTGGAAGGCGGCGATGACGCCGATCCAGCCATAGGGAAGCGCATTGCCAGGGGTGACCAGTTCGTTCAGCTTCAGCACCGCGCCTTGCGTCCACGGGCTGACCGAGAAGAACAGGATGACGATCGAGATATAGGCGATCGCGGTGATGACGAAGTTGACGTTGAGCGTCATCAGCACGCCGCGATAGTTCAGCCACGCCAGCACGACGATGGTCGCGGCGATGAAGGAATTGTGGGTGAGCCCTTCGACGCCGGCCTTGGCGACGATGGTGTCGCCGAGCAGGATGGCGTCGGACACTTCGAGCATCGTGTAGGCAAAGACCAGGAACAGCGCGACGTTGAACGCCATCAGCGGTCCGACGATGTGCTTTGCCTGCGCATACTGGCCGCCGGCGGCGGCCACGGTCGATGTCACCTCGGAATCGATCATCGCGACCGAGGTGTAGAGCAATCCGACGACCCAGCAGACGATGAGCGCGGCCAGCGCGCCACCCTTGTCCGCCGAGAAATTCCAGCCGGTGAATTCGCCGACCAGGACGATGCCGACGCCGAGCGCCCAGACATGGGCCGGTCCGAGCACGCGCAGAAGTGAAACTCTGTCCCCTTGGACAGCCGGGGCAGCCGGTTCAAGTGCGATCGTCATTGTTCAATCCTCACTCAGATCCGGTGTTTTTCGGAAGTGGCTTCCAGTTCGCCTTCGCGCGACGAGGTCAGCACCTCTTCGGAGAAGGTCGTGTCGACCTTGAACCAGTCGTAAAGCATCCACAAAGCGAGCACGATCGAGATGCCCCAGCATGCGTAAGAGAGTGCCACCCACATGATCGTGTCCCCGAATTAAATCGTCCTCAGAACTCTTACTTGTCGTCGAATTTTTCGTTGATGACGTCGCGATATTCGCGGTCGGATGCGCGAAACAGGAAGACGAAATAGCCTATCAGCACCGCAGCCATTATGATCAGCGTCGGCCAGTCGATGACATAATGGAAGCGGTTCTGGATGATGTCGTGCGCGGTCTCGGGCGTGTAGCCGAGCTTTTCCCAGATCGAGGCCATGGTCGGGTTCTGGCCGAGCGCTTCCCACGTCTTGGCGTCGAGCGCGTCGATGGATTTCGCCGCACCGGCGAGGCCCAGTTTCAGCGGCAGCCACAGCGCCACGAAAATGGCGACGACGACGACGGCGATGTCGAAAACCTGCCCGGCCTTGCTCTGCTCCGGCGGCGTGTAGCGGGACATCTCTTCTACCCCTCAGGACTTGCGGTTGCGGAATGCGTCGGCGTTCTTGATATCGAGCCCGTAGATGAATTCCTTGTCTTCCTTGTAGTGCTTGACCATCGCCAGGATGGCGGCCGTGTTGAAGATCAGCACGGCGGCGGCGGCGATCGCGACCACGGCCTTGATGCCGCTGTGCGGGATGTAGGGCCATGTCATGAGCAGGACGAAGAGGATCGTTGCCCACAGGCAGACGATCAGGAGCGCGGATCCGCGCACGTCGGAACGGTACAGCGCTTCGATGCGCTGTTGCATGTCTGACATCGGTTTTCCCCTTTTTCCAACGCCAGGCCCCGAATTGGCCGGCCGCTGCCCTCTTTCAAGAGAGTGAAATTTTTTTCATAAATTCAATCCGAATCCCGCAATTGTCAAGCGCGATTTACGTGAGGTTAACTGTTTGCTTTGTGCGGTGGATTTTGCCTGACAATGAAATTAATTGCTTATGGGTATTGCGGCGTCCTGGCGTTTGCGATCAATATTCGGTCAAAGCTCCCGCCACTGCGCAGGGGGCAGGGAACAGCAGAGCATTATCCAAACGGAGGACGAGCGGATGACGGCATCCTGGAGATTTTCGACCCTGGCGGATCGCCACCGAGCGCTCGGTTCGAAGCTCGAAGACTGGAGCGGCATGGGAACCGCCTGGACCTACGACAAGGATGCCGACGAGGAGTACATCGCCATCCGCACCAAGGCTGGCCTGATGGATGTCTCCGGCCTCAAGAAGGTGCACATCACCGGGCCGCATGCTTCACACCTGATCGACCTGGCGACGACGCGCGACGTCGAAAAGATCTACCCCGGCAAGTCGGCCTATGCCTGCATGCTGAACGAGGCGGGAAAATTCACCGACGATTGCATCCTCTACCGCACCGGCCCCAATGCCTGGATGGTCGTGCATGGTTCGGGCACCGGTCATGAGGAGTTGCAGCGGGCGGCTATGGGCCGCGACGTGTCGCTGCGCTTCGACGACAATCTGCACGATCTTTCGCTGCAGGGGCCAACCGCCGTCGACTATCTGGCCAAGCATGTGCCGGGCATTCGCGACCTCAACTATTTCCATCATATGCAGACGCAACTGTTCGGTTTGCCCGTCATGATCTCGCGCACCGGCTACACCGGCGAGCGCGGCTACGAGATCTTCTGCCGCGGCCAGGATGCCGGCACGATCTGGGACAGGATCCTCGACGAGGGCAAGAGCGCCGGCATCATTCCGTGCCGCTTCACCACCCTCGACATGCTGCGGGTGGAAAGCTATTTGCTGTTCTACCCCTACGACAATTCGCAGAAATATCCGTTCGAGAACGAAGGACCCGGCGACACGCTGTGGGAGCTCGGCCTCGACTTCACCGTCAGCCCCGGAAAGACCGGCTTCCGCGGCGCCGAGGAGCATTATCGCCTCAAGGGTAAGGAGCGCTTCAAGATCTACGGCGTTCTGCTCGACGGCAAGGAGCCGGCCGATGAGGGTGCGCCGGTCTATCGCGACGGCAAGAAGGTGGGCGTGGTAACCTGCGCCATGTATTCGCCGCTGGTCGAGAAATCGATGGGCATCGCCCGCCTCGACGTCGACTGCGCGGTCAAGGACACCAAGCTCGAAATCCGCAACAGGAGCGGCGCCATCAAGGCCACCGCCCAGCCATTGCCATTCGACGATCCCAAGAAGACCAAGCGCACGGCGAAAGGTTGAGGCATAATCAACAGCGAGGGGTTCGAGCAGTTCCAGGAAAAGTGTGAAACGGTTTTCCGTCCGGAATTGCGTCAAAGCAAAGAGATAGAGCGGTCCGCCGTTTCTATGAAACGGTGAAGCGCTCGAAGGCACGAAGACTTAAATGGCAGCCAAAAGCATCATCAGCCGGCCTGTTTACGGAACCTTGTCTCCGCAGCCCGGCAAGCATCATCTTTTTATCGCGGATGCGGAAGGGGCGCTGGCGATAGCGGAGATGGCCGGGAGGGCGCCGCCCGGGTTTTTCGACGACGCCGAAATCGTCTTCATTCCCGGGCCTGACGGCAAACACACCGCAGCCCTCGAAGCGCTGAGACCGGCGCAGTTTCATCTGTCGCCATCCTTCGCCAGCCTGCTGCCACGGCTTAGGCAGACACTGACCAATGCGCATATGGGCCTGCGCCTCTATCTCGCCGGCACTGAGGGCCTGATCGGCCAGGCGATGCAGGTGGCGCTTGAAGCCGGCATCGACCACACTTCGATCCAGACCGAGCACCGCGGTTCGCTGGCGCGGCGCATGCAATGCGTCCACTGCAAGGGCATCACCGAGAATGTGACGACGCAGCCGGCGACCTGCGCGCATTGCGGCCTGCTGCTTCTGGTGCGCGATCATTATTCCAGGCGCATCGCGGCGTTCCAGGGCGTCTGCATCAACGCCGAGGATCGCAGCGAGATTCCTCCGATGGAGGAGGTTTTCCGATGAGCGCCGGAACAACAAAACTCGATGTCGTGGTCAGCGACGTCGTCCCGGTCAACGACCTCGTCACCCGCTTCCATTTCCGCCGGCGCGACGGCGAGTTGCTGCCGACCTTTTCCGGCGGCGCCCATGTCGTGGTCGAGATGCGCGACGGCGAACGCACCAGGCTCAACCCCTATTCGCTGATGGGCTCGCCGCTCGACACGCGCGAATACACGATCTCGGTGCGCCGCGACGATGTCGGCCGCGGCGGCTCGCTGTTCATGCACCGGAACGTCAAGCCCGGCATGGAGATGGTGGTCAGCTATCCCGTCAATCTGTTCTCGCTCGACCTGCGCGCCAAAAAGCATCTGATGCTGGCCGGCGGCATCGGCATCACGCCGTTCATGGCGCAGACCGCTCAGCTTGCGGCGGAAGGCGGCAATTTCGAACTGCACTACACCTGCCGCACCGCATCGCTCGGCACCTACGCCGATGTGCTGCGCGAGCGCTACGACCGACGGGTCAGGCTCTATCATGACGACCTTGACGAGCGCATCGAACTCGACCGGCTGCTGTCGACGCAGCCGCTCGGCACGCATCTCTATGTCTGCGGCCCGGCCGGCATGATCAACTGGGTGCGTGATCGCGCGGCAAGCCTCGGTTGGCCATCGGAAACTGTGCATTTCGAGCATTTCGCGGCCCCCCAGCCTGGCCTGCCTTTCGACGTGACGCTTGCCGTCAGCGGCAAGACGATCCGCGTCGATGAGCAGCAGAGCCTGCTGGAAGCGATCGAAGCGGCCGGCGTCGATCCGCCCTATCTCTGCCGCGGCGGCGTCTGCGGCCAGTGCGAAACCAACGTCATCTCTTGCGACGGCAAGTTCATCCACAACGACCACTGGCTGAGCGAGGAAGAGCACCGTTCGGGCAAGAAGATCATGCCGTGCGTGTCGCGCTTCGAGGGCCGGTCGCTGGTCCTGGAGCGCTAGGAGGAAATCATGGGCATCACCTTTCGCAAGGAAACGTTCCGCGACGACTTCACCTTCAGGAACAGCCCTGAGCACATCAGGCGCTTCCCGTTCCCTTTCCACGAAGACGCCTACATGTATGCGGTCAACATCGAGCCGCATGTCGTTGGGCCGAAAGGCAGCGTGCTGGAAAACCTGATCGACGTCGACGAGCACTATGTCGCCGAGATGCAGGACCGCGCGCTGGTGCTGGCCGAGGACCCGCTGCGCTGCCAGTCGCTGCCGCACATGACGCTGGCCGGTTGGGACTTGCTGGAACTGCTGATGGAGCAGCAGGCGCTGGGCTATCCCGAGCATTTCACGCTGACCCGCGACGGCGACCGCTGGCGCTGGATCAACCGGCCGCTCGGCATCGACGACACCTTCACCTTCGGCGACACCTCGACGCTGCCTTACGGCCCGATGGAGTACATCACCCGCCAGAGCCAGGGCGACTTCTGCATCCTCGACCAGCGCGACGGCAATCTGTGGATGGATGCCGGCATGGTCACCACCCAAGCCGACTGGTCGCTCGATTTCGACATCGGCATGAACTTTTTCGAATGGCACGCGCCGGTGCCGCTGGCGCATGAGAAGGGGATTTTTGTCAGGGCGCTGAAATTCCTCACCAACATCCAGCAAGGCAAGCCGGCCAGGCGCCTGAACTGGACGATGACCATCAATCCGCGCCTCGACACCAGCCCCGAAAACTATCACAAATGGGGTCCGGACCGGGCTACGGTGACGCCGGAAAATGTCGGCGACAAAGTGCATCTGCGCGTCGAGCTGCAGAGTTTTTGGCGCCTGCCGCGCTCGAACGGCATCGTCTTTCCGATCCGCTGCTATCTGATCAAGATGGATGAGCTGGTGACGCAACCAAAATGGGCCCGGCGCCTGCACCGCGTCATCCGCGACCTGCCCGACGAACTCGCCAACTACAAGGGCCTGACCCGGTATAGGTCAACGTTGGTCGAGTGGCTGTCGAAGCTCGACGACGGCAGCCCGACGAGCCCTGGGTTCGGACCGGATTGAGCGACGCCCGCGAAGCTGCCGATCTCCCCCTCGTGGGGAGATCGAGTCCCGCTCAACCCGCGCTCTGCGGATAGCAGATAATCGACAAATACCGCATCGGCAGTTTCGTCAGCTGTTCCGGCCCGTGCGGCGCGTCGGCGTCGAAGAACAGGCTGTCGCCGGGCTTCATCGGGTAGAGATTGCTGCCGTGCCGGTAAACGACCTCGCCCTCGAGCATATAGAGGAACTCCATGCCCTCATGCTGGAAGGTCGGAAACACGTCGGAATCCTCGGTCAGCGTGATCAAATAGGGCTCGACGACGACGCCGCTGGTATTGGAGCCGATATGGCCGAGCAGATTGTACTGGTGACCGGCGCGCGTGCCGCGGCGCTCGACATCGAGGCCTTGGCCGGCCTTGACGAAAACGGCGCTGCGCTCTTCCTCGAACCGGCGGAAGAAGGCGGTGACCGGGACGCCGAGCGCCCGCGACAGCGCCTGCAAGGTGGTCAGTGACGGCGAGGTGATGCCATTCTCGATCTTCGACAGCATGCCCAGCGAAATGTCGGTGGCGACCGCCAGATCGGCGACGGTGATGCCGAGCTTCTTGCGGAAGGCGCGCACCTCGCGGCCGATCGCCACCTCCAGCACCTTTTCGCGCGTGTCGCGAATGGCATGCGGGTTCTGCGTCAGCGGCGCGCGGATGGTTTTCCCGTCGGCCGAGACCTTTGGCTGCGGCTTGGCCTTTGCACCGGCTGGACCAGCCTTGGAATCGGAAACCTTCTTCGCCATGTCGCCCCCGGCACTCCTGCGGATTTATTTCACTCTAGGTGAACATGTCAGGTGCCGATACAGCAGCGCAACTGCGACGGCAAGTCGCCTGAAAGCGCATGCGCACGATCCGGCGTTTGGCCGCGTCCGGTTTTTTGCGGGAAATCCACATCGGCGGAACGTTGTTTCCGCACCGGGCTGTTGACAGCACGAAAGGGCCAATTACTGTCCCTGTGAGTGAAATTTGTTTCGTAAGAGCAATTCCGGAAAAAGCGCATAGCGCTTTCCCCTTGGGAGTTGCGTCAAGGCAAAAGTCGAAACCAGATCGGGAGGCCTGCCATGAAAAGTCGCGTTGCCGTCGTCGGAGCCGGCCCATCCGGCCTGGCACAGCTCAGGGCCTTCAAATCGGCGGCCGACAAGGGCGCCGACATTCCCGAGATCGTCTGCTTCGAAAAGCAGTCGGACTGGGGCGGCCTGTGGAACTACACCTGGCGCACCGGTCTCGACGAGCATGGCGATCCGGTGCACGGTTCCATGTATCGCTATCTCTGGTCGAACGGACCAAAGGAATGCCTGGAATTCGCCGACTATACTTTCGAGGAGCACTTCGGCCGGCCGATCGGCTCCTATCCGCCGCGCGCCGTGCTGTGGGACTACATCAAGGGGCGCGTCGAGAAATCAGGCCTGCGCAAATGGGTGCGCTTCAACAGCCCGGTGCGCATGGTGACGTTTTCGGACGAGACGAAGAAATTCACCGTCACCGCGCATGACCGCACCAACGACGTCACCTACTCGGAAGAGTTCGACAATGTCGTCGTCGCCTCCGGGCATTTCTCGGTACCCAACGTGCCCTATTTCGAGGGTTTCTCCACCTTCAATGGCCGCATCCTGCACAGCCATGATTTCCGCGACGCGATGGAGTTCAAGGGCAAGGATATCCTGATCATCGGCCGCTCCTATTCGGCCGAGGACATCGGCTCGCAATGCTACAAATACGGCGCCAAATCCATCACCTCCAGCTACCGCTCGAAGCCGATGGGTTTCAAATGGCCGGAGAATTGGAAAGAGGTGCCGCTGCTGCAGAAGGTCGTCGGCAAAACCGCGCATTTCAAGGATGGCACGACCAAGGATGTCGACGCCATCATCCTGTGCACCGGGTACCTGCATTCCTTCCCCTTCCTGACCGACGATCTGAAGCTCAAGACAGCCAACCGCATGTGGCCGCTCGATCTCTATGAAGGCGTCGTCTGGGAGAAGAACCCACAGCTTTCCTATATCGGCATGCAGGATCAGTTCTACACCTTCAATATGTTCGACGCGCAGGCCTGGTTTGCCCGCGACGTCATCATGGGCCGCATCAAGCTGCCCTCGGCCGAGGCGATGGCCGCTCACGGCGCGAAGTGGCGCGCGCGTGAGGAAACGCTGGAAGACGCCGAGCAGATGATCTGGTTCCAGGGCGACTACACCAAGGAATTGATGGACCAGACCGATTATCCCGGTTTCGACGTCGAGGCGGTCAACCAGACCTTCATGGAATGGGAACACCACAAGGGCGAAGACATTATGAGCTTCCGCGACCACGCCTACCGCTCGCTGATGACCGGCACCATGGCGCCGCTGCATCATACGCCGTGGCTGCAGGCGCTGGATGATTCGATGGAGAGCTATCTCGAGGTGAAGGGCGTCGCGGCGGAATAACGAGTGGGCTTGCCGTCAGGCCGGCGCCTCGACCCAGCCGTGGCGACTCTCGCCATAAACAGACTGCGTCGGCGCCGGAAATGCCGGGTCTCCGAAGCAGCCGACTGCGACGGCTACCGCCGCCGGTTTTCGTGACGGATACCAGAAGACCGTTGAGCCGCACGTTCCGCAGAAATGGAAGGTGACGGGAAAGCCGCTGTCGGAATCGCGTTGGAATGTCTGGAATGAGCCGCTGATCTCGGTCTCGGCGGCATCGAAGAAAGCGGCGATCCCGAACGGACTGCCGGTCCGCCGCTGACAGTCCAGGCAATGGCAAAGCGAGACCTTGGCCGGCTCTTGCGGGCAGCGGATCTGCAATTGGCCGCAGGTGCAGTGAGCGATCCGGCCGGTCATCATTCTCTCCTGTATCGGGGCGGCTAATCCTAACCCAGCCTTGCGCGCGCCTTCGCCGTCCAGGCGCTGAACAGCCGGTCGGCGACGATGCCGATGAAGGCGATGGCGAGACCCGCGACGATGCCGCGGCCGGAATCGGCCTTGGACAGCGCGATGAACACTTCCTGGCCGAGATCGCGGGTGCCGACCATGGCGCAGATGATGATCATTGCCAGCGCCATCAGGATCGTCTGGTTGACGCCCAGCATGATTTCCGGCAGCGCCAGCGGCAGTTGCACGCGAAAGAAGGTCTGGCGCGGCGTGCAGCCCGACACCTTGGCCGCCTCGATCAGCGCCGGCGGCACCTGCCTGATGCCGTGATTGGTGTAGCGGATCGCCGGCACCACGGCGAAGGCGATCGTCGCGATCATGGCGGTGACGTCGCCGACCCGAAACAGCATCACCACCGGGATGATGAAGCAGAAGGATGGCAGCACCTGCAGCGTATCGATGACCGGCGTGACGATCTTCTCGAACCGGTCGCTGCGTGAAGCCATCAGCCCGATCGGGATGCCGATCAGGCAGGCGATCAAGGCCGAGATACCGCAGAGATAGACCGTCGCCATGGTCTTTTCCCACAGGCCGGTGATGGCGCAGAAGGCGGTCAGCGCGGCGACGAGGACGGCGAGACGCAGGCCGGAGAGTTGATAGCCTGCAAGGCCGAGCAGGAAGACGGCGCCGAGCCACGGAAAGCCCTCGCAAAAGGCGCGCAGCGGGTTTAGCAGATTGAGTATGAGCGCCACGCGAAATGCTTCGATCGTGTCGAAGAAATTGATGGTCACCCAGTTCACCGCCGCCTTCCACAGCGGCGCCGTGGTGAAAGTGATCGCTTTCGGCACCACTGCCAAGGCCGGCACGAACAGGCCGAGCAGTGTTGTCACGACAAGGATGGCGATGGCCAGCGTCAGGTTGGGGTAGCGCCACCAGAGGCTCGGGCTTACCTCCTGATGGACATGGCCCTTTGCTTGGCTGTGCGCGATGGCTTGGCTCAGCCGGTCGAGTGCGATGGCGAGTGCCACAATGGCAAGGCCGGCTTCCATCGCCTCGCCGACCTTCAGCGCGCGCAGCGCCAGGAGCACGTCGTAGCCGAGGCCGCCGGCACCGATCATCGAAGCGATGATCACCATGTTCAGCGCCAGCATGATGACCTGGTTGACGCCGACCATCAATGTCGGCCGCGCCGACGGCAGCAGCACCCGCCACAGTTTCTGCTGCGCCGTGCAGCCGGCCATTTCGCTGAAATCGTCGATCTCCGACGGCACCCGCGATAGGCCGAGCATCGTTGCTCGCACCATCGGCGGGGTGGCGAAGATGGCGGTCGCAATCATCGCCGAGACCGGGCTGTTGCCGAACAGCAGCAGCATTGGGATGAGATAGGCGAAGGTCGGGATCGTCTGCATCAGGTCGAGGGCAGGGGAGACGATGAGCCTTTCGGCCCACGGCTTGCGCCACGCCCAGATGCCGGCGAACAGCCCGGTGACGATGCAGAACGGCACGGCGATGGAGATCAGCCCAAGCGTCAGCATGGCGCTGGTCCATTGGCCGAACAGCGCGATGTAGAGGAAGCAGCCGCCGACCAGCAGGCCGAGTTTTCTGCCGCCGGCTGCATGCCCCGCGATGAAGGCGGCAGCACAGACGCCGACCCAGGACAGCCGCGGCAGGACATAGGCGTCCGCGCCGTGACCGATCTTGAAATTCTTGGCCAGCAGATTGAGCGCGAAATCGAGCGGAACGCCGAGCACAGCGGTGATCGAGCGGGTCAACCAGGACAGGTTCGACTTGATCCAGCGCATCAGCGCGCTGATCCAATCGGCGACCGGCACGACGGCGCTGGCCGGATAATTGACCGTCCAGGACAGGCGGTCTTGCAACAGGAACACGACAAGCACGGCCGCGAGTGCCACCGCCCAGACGAACAGCCAGACCTGAACCGGGCGCGACCGCGTTTCGCCGGCGCTTGCCGTCACCGTCATGTGCCGCCTCCGGAACGCTCAATGCCGGCCAGCAGATCGATCACCGCTTGCGGCGTCACCTCGCCGATCGGCTTGCCGGTGCCGTTGACGACCGCGAACGGCTTGTTGGCGGCAACGATGCTGGCGGAAAAGCTGGATATCTTGGTCTCCGGCGCCACCGTTCCGCCATGCTCCGAGCCGTCGCAGGCCTGCATCAGGCTGCGTGCCGAGATCACCTTGGCGCGGTCGACGTCGCGGGTGAACTCGGCGACGTAGTCGGTCGCCGGATTGACCACCAGTTCCTCCGGCGTGCCGATCTGGATGACCTCGCCATCCTTCATGATGGCGATGCGGTCGGCCAGCCGGATGGCCTCGTCGAAATCATGGGTGATGAAGACGATGGTCTTGTGCAGCATCATCTGCAGCCGCATCAGCTCGTCCTGCATCTCGCGGCGGATCAGCGGATCGAGCGCCGAGAACGGCTCGTCGAGGAACCAGATTTCCGGTTTTGTCGCCAGGCTGCGGGCGATGCCGACACGCTGCTGCTGACCGCCGGACAGTTCGCGCGGATAGAAATGCTCGCGACCCCTTAAGCCGACAAGCTCGATGACCTCGCGCGCCCTTGCTTCGCGTGTCGCCCGGTCCTGCCCCTGGATGCTGAGTGGGAAGGCGATGTTCTCCAGCACGTTGAGATGCGGCAACAGCGCAAAATTTTGGAACACCATGCCCATGCGGTGTCGTCGCAATTCGATGAGTGCTGCATCGGAGATTTTCAGCAGGTCATTGCCCTCGAATTCGACCTTGCCGTGGGTCGGCTCGACCAGCCTCGACATGCAGCGCACCAGCGTCGACTTGCCGGAGCCCGACAGGCCCATGATGATGAAAATCTCGCCCTGGCGGATTTCAAGGTCGACGGCGCGCACCGCGCCGACCAGCCCGGCAGCCGTGACGTCGGCCATGCTGGCCTTGCCGTCACGTTCGCGGATGAAATTGGCCGCGTTCGATCCGAACAATTTCCAGACATTGCGGCAGGCAAGCTTTACCGGACGGGCGTCTTTTGGCGCGCCCGCCGTGTTTGGCTCCTGTTCAGTCCTGTCCGTCATTCGAATGTCCCTCTGGAATATCAACAAGTGAGGCCCGGCTGGTCAGCAGCCGGGTCTCATTTTTCCAGTCGGAACGATCACTGCGCCCAGGCTTTCCAGTCGGCCTCGTGGGCGGCGATCCAGGCAGCTGCGACGTCCTCCGGTGTCTTGCCGCCGAGATCGATCTCGCCGCTCATCTTGTTGAGCTCATCGGTGTCGATCGTGTAGGCCTTGGCCACCTTGTAGGCGACCGGCCATTTGTCCTTCATGCCGGACCAGGAGTATTTCCAGATCTCGCCATGCGGCTTGCCGCAGTCATATTTGGCGTCGGGGTTCACGCCCCATTTCGGGTCGTTGTAGCACTCGGGCGTGTATTCCGGGAATTCAACCCACTCGCCCTTGTATTTGGCCGGCGCCCAATGCGGCGAATAGATCCACAGCATGATCGGCGCCTTGCGCTGATAGGCGGAATCGAGCTCGGCGAACATCGCCGCGTCGGTGCCGGCATGGATGACGGTGAAGGGCAGTTTCAGCGCCTCGACGCGCTCGTCGTCAAAGCCTTCCCAGGTCACCGGGCCGCCGAGATAGCGTCCCTTCGGTGCGGTCTCCGCCGTCGAGAAGGCTTCGGCGCATTTCGGGTCCTTTAGCGCTTCCCAATTGGGCAGGCCCGGGCATTTCTCCTTCATGTATTCTGGAAACCACCACTCTTCCTTGGCCTTGGGTCCGAGCTTGCCCAGCCGTTCGGTCTGGCCGGTCGCATCGGAGGCCTTCATGGCTTCGCCGGCGGTCGTGTCCCAGAACTCCAGGCCGACATCGAGATCGCCATTGGTGAGGCCCGTGGTCAGGCTGGAGAGGTAGTCGGCCGTGGGATACTCGACGGTATAGCCGAGCTTTTCCAGGATACCGCCGAGGATCTTGGCGTTCAGATTGACGCTGGTCCAGTCGAACAGCGCGATCTTGATCGGATCGTTGGATTCTGGTGCGGCGGCTTGGGCGGAAGGTGTCAGTGCACTCGCCGCGGCGAGTGCGAAGGTTCCCATTGTTAAGGTCGAAATCACACTGCGAAGTGACATGCTTGTTCTCCTTCAAGCTGTGAAAATTATCGTTCGTTCCCTTCTTGCGGCTTTTCTTGATTGTGTTGGAAAGGCTGGTCTTTGCGCAAGGCCGTCGGCGCCAGATTGTTGCCCCGGCTTTGGCCGACGCAGGCAAGATGGTGCTCAATTCTAGTGATGATGGAACAGGACTGCAGTGTCGGCGTCATGGTTGCCGACGGATCGCTGCGGGGGCGGTCATCTGCGGATCGATTGCCAGTCTTGCGGCGCCTTGCAAGGTGCGAGCCATCAAGGTCTCATGTTCTCGGCTGTCGACCCGGCAAGCGCCATCTCGCCAAGCCAGTTTCATGGGATGAAATTATATATATCAAGGTTCATGTCGCGCAACGACTAACACCGCGCGAGGCGTATAAATTCAGACTGCAGGCGAAGTTGAACCTCTACCAGCAGACGTAGCCGCCATCGACAATCAGGTCGAGGCCGGTGACGAAGCTCGCTGCGCGGCTGGCCAGGAACACCGTCGGTCCGACCATTTCCTCCGGCGCCGCCATCCGCCCCATCGGCGTGTCGCGCTTGAAGATCTTCACCTCTTCGGCCACCTCAGGCCGCTTGTTCATCGGCGTCAGTGTGTAGCCCGGGCTGACGACATTGACGCGCAGGCCGCGATCGGCCCACTCCATAGCGAGACTCCTGGACATGTGGATGACGGCGGCCTTCGAAGAATTGTAGTGCGCCTGCGTCAGGCCCCGGTTGACGATGGTGCCCGACATCGAGGCGATGTTGATGATCGAGCCCTTGCCTCGCACCAGCATCTTGCGCGCTTCGGCCTGACAGGACAGGAACACGCCGGCGACATTGACCTCGTGCACCTTCTGCCACGTCTCCAGCGGCATCGTCTCGGCGGGTTCGGAGCCGGCAATGCCGGCATTGTTGACCGCAACGGTCAGCGCACCGAGTTCGCTCTCGACTCGATCGATCGCCGCCGCCAGATCGCTCTGCGATGTCACTGTACCGTTCAGCACCAGCGCCTTGCGGCCGAGTGCCGTGATCCGGTGCGCCGTTTCATCCAGCCCACCTTTCGACGCATGACCAAAACAGGCGATGTCGGCGCCTGCCTCGGCCAGCCCGATCGCGATGGCCTGGCCGATGCCGCTGCCGGCGCCGGTGACCAGCGCGACATCGCCATCCAGCTTGAAAAGATCCATCGAGTGTCCTCCCTGTCTCAGGAGGGTATGCGCTGACCCGTGCTTCGATCAAGCGCCCGCGCGCAAGCGGCGTCGATGCCTAGAAATAACCGTTCGACGCGGCCGTGGCTTCCTTCGGGATTTCGACGCCATCGACCAGGATCTTGTCGACCAGCTCGTGGTGGAAACAGACCAGCCCCTTGATGCGCTCCGCCTCGTGCACCGGCTCAGGATAATACCAGACCAGGTTCTCGTGGCGCTTGGCCTTGGTCGTCACGTGATAGTAGTTGGAGATGCCCTTGTAAGGAC
>NZ_RZQE01001080.1:0-396 GCF_004022955.1 Mesorhizobium sp. M7A.F.Ca.US.002.01.1.1
ACCAACATCCTCATCAAGCGCTCGAAGCTGGTCGAGGCGAGCGCCGAGAAGCTTCTGCTTTACCAGCTCGCCGGGGCAGCGATCGTGGGCGTATTGGTGCTGCCTCTCGCCGGCCCGCCCGTTCGCGACCCGACCGTGCTGCCGACCTTGGCGCTGCTTTTCCAGGCGGTCTACATCGTCGCCTTCACCTATGTGCTGTGGTTCTGGCTGCTGCGGCGGTATTCGGCGTCAGGCTTGTCCAGTTTCACCTTCCTGTCGCCGGTTTTCGGCGTGCTGTGCGGAGCCATGTTCTTGAATGAGCCGCTGACCATGCGCATTTTCCTGGCACTTGGCCTGATTGCCGCCGGCCTGATCATCGTCAACCGGCCGGCGCGCAAGCTGACGCCGGTGTAAGAG
>NZ_RZQE01001081.1:0-392 GCF_004022955.1 Mesorhizobium sp. M7A.F.Ca.US.002.01.1.1
GTGATTATCGTGACCGCTCTCCACAACCAAATCTTTGAGCTGAAGGAACTTGACCACGACACGGCATCCCTTCACTGCTTCCCTCAGCGGCGGGCCTTTTCCACCATCAGCGGCGGCTCTTTGTCCATCAAGTGCCCGGAACTTAGCCGGGCTGCGAACGTTTCAACTACGGTGCAACCAAGGAGGCCAAGGCCATGGATTGGAACCGCGTTGAAGGTAATTGGAAGCAGGTCAAGGGCAAGGTTAAGGAACAGTGGGGCAAGCTGACTGACGACGATTTGGACCGCATTGCCGGCAAGCGCGATCAGCTCGAAGGAAAAATTCAGGAAAGATACGGCCTTGAGAAGGACCGGGTTCGGAGAGACGTTGACGACTGGTACTCGATGCAGGGT
>NZ_RZQE01001082.1:0-392 GCF_004022955.1 Mesorhizobium sp. M7A.F.Ca.US.002.01.1.1
AGCCTTGTCAGGCAAGCGGCGGCGGTTTCACCTTGATATCGTGTGCTGCGGATCATCGCCGCGACGCGGCCGATGCCGCGCGCGGCGTCATAGCCCGGCCTGTAGCCGGCAGGAAGGGCCTTTGCCGTCGCGTTCACGACAAGTCCGGCTCCATTTTCGCCGCCGACGATCGTCAGCGCTGCCGGACCGGGGTGGGCGCAGCCTTTGGCACAGCCGGAAATGTGAAGGGTGAAGTCGAGGATGTCGGCTGTTTCAGCGGCTATCGTCTCGGCGATGTCGCGTGTGGCGATGCGGCCGGAGGCGCAGGCCGGCATGCCCGGGCAAGCGGCAATGCGCGTGCGCGGGTCGGTGGGGGCGATGACGAAGCCGAGGGGGGCGGCGGTGTGCTGGAG
>NZ_RZQE01001083.1:0-391 GCF_004022955.1 Mesorhizobium sp. M7A.F.Ca.US.002.01.1.1
GATTAGAGCATTCGCCCGGCAGAAACCGATGGATGCCGTCATCATCCTGGCTTACTTACAGCCACCTTGCGCCCATTTTGCGAGCGCCACCTTGAAGCGCGTTCCAAGCGGATGTTGAAGCCGTAAAACAGACACGTCGTTGGCGGCGAAATTTTTCGACTGTTCACACAGCCGGGCCTCGTTCCATTCATGGCAACCGTCGCAGTGCTTTCCTTCCCATACCGACTTGTCGAGCCCCTCCACAGGACTGAAGCGTGGCTTGCCCTTGATCAGCTCCGCAATGCTCTTGCCGTCGATTTCCGGATCGCCGAAATCGACAGGATGGTCAAAAAAGATAGGCTCGTCGGAGGCAAGCCTTGGGATTTTCTGACGAAGCATATCGAGCGAAAGT
>NZ_RZQE01001084.1:0-385 GCF_004022955.1 Mesorhizobium sp. M7A.F.Ca.US.002.01.1.1
CACCTGGACTCGCCTCCGCTCTCGCTCGCTTGGTCAACATTCCACGCTTGCACCCGTACCACTCAGAGGCGAGGTGATGGCGGCCCGAAAGAAATTGTGGTGCGGGTCGGAACTGGCAATGGTCGATCGCCTAGCGGGAGCGCTGGCGCGAGCCTTGGCCGACGGATCGCACGCATGAGCGACGAGCCGGCGCGTCCGCCGGGCGAATATCCGTCCGCGTTTGCCAGCTTCTTCATGGCTGGCTTCGAATGTTCCTCGCATCGGCGCGGCGACGGAGTGCGCCTCGATTTGATTCGCGCAACCGCACACGACAAACATGCTCTCGGCGACTATCGCAGCTGTGCTGCCCTTGGGCTTCGCACGATCCGCGACGGCTTGCGCTGGC
>NZ_RZQE01001085.1:0-384 GCF_004022955.1 Mesorhizobium sp. M7A.F.Ca.US.002.01.1.1
GGCAACCGCCACGCCGCGAAAGATGTTGCCGCCGCCGATGACGACGCCGACCTCGATGCCCAATGCACGCGCCTCGGCGATGTCGCCGGCGATGCGATCCACCACTGAAACGTCGATGCCGAAATGCTGCTCGCCCATCAATGCTTCGCCCGACGCTTTCAACAAGACACGTCGGTAGAGGGGCTTCAACGTCATCTGGGCCTCTTCATTTGCATGTGGCGCGTTCCGGTGGCTACCCTCGCGCAGGCGCCGCCTCGAAACAATGGCGTTCCGATACACGAAGGGCGCCGCGATGTCACGCGGCGCCCAAACGGCAAATTCGCCGGTTTCCTGTCCCATCAATCAATTGGTGGACACGCTGGCCGACTCTCCTTCGATAAGCAC
>NZ_RZQE01001086.1:0-382 GCF_004022955.1 Mesorhizobium sp. M7A.F.Ca.US.002.01.1.1
AGACTGGAACGCGCCGGGAATTCGAAGTCTGGCCGGAACTCTGAACTTCAGGGACTACGGCTCCTATGTCGATGATTTGAAACGAGGCGAGACGGTCGTCTTCGAGAATGCCGAGACAGACCCGCGAACCCACGACCATGCCGAGGCTCTCAAAGCAATCAGCGCCCAATCCGTCATCAACATGCCGGTCACGGAGCGCGGCGGGTTGGTTGCGTTATTGTACCTCAATCACTCCGAGCCAAGACACTGGACGCCGGCCGAGGTTGCTCTGGTTTCGGAAGTGGCTGACCGGACGCGCACCGCAATTGAACGGCTTCGTGCGGAGAAGGCCCTGCGTGAAAATGCCGAGCGCCTGGCCTTTCTGGATCGCCTCGGCAGAGAG
>NZ_RZQE01001087.1:0-379 GCF_004022955.1 Mesorhizobium sp. M7A.F.Ca.US.002.01.1.1
GCAACCGGTGATACCGGAGCAACTGGCTCGACCGGATCGACAGGTTCGACCGGCTCTACTGGGGCAACAGGTTCGACCGGATCGACTGGAGCAACAGGCTCTACTGGAGCAACCGGCTCGACCGGTGATACCGGAGCAACTGGCTCGACTGGTTCGACTGGAGCAACAGGTTCGACAGGTTCGACAGGTTCGACCGGAGCAACCGGCTCGACCGGCGCCACAGGTGCAACCGGTGATACCGGAGCAACTGGCTCGACAGGTTCGACTGGAGCAACCGGCTCGACCGGCGCCACAGGTGCAACCGGTAATACCGGAGCAACTGGCTCGACCGGATCGACAGGTTCGACCGGCTCTACTGGGGCAACAGGTTCGACCGGAT
>NZ_RZQE01001088.1:0-316 GCF_004022955.1 Mesorhizobium sp. M7A.F.Ca.US.002.01.1.1
CGATCCGGTCGAGCCAGTTGCTCCGGTATCACCGGTTGCTCCTGTGGCGCCGGTCGAGCCGGTTGCTCCGGTCGATCCGGTCGAACCTGTTGCCCCAGTAGAGCCGGTCGAACCTGTCGATCCGGTCGAGCCAGTTGCTCCGGTCGATCCGGTCGAACCTGTTGCCCCAGTAGAGCCGGTCGAACCTGCCGATCCGGTCGAGCCAGTTGCTCCGGTATCACCGGTTGCTCCTGTGGCGCCGGTCGAGCCGGTTGCTCCGGTCGATCCGGTCGAACCTGTTGCCCCAGTAGAGCCGGTCGAACCTGTCGATCCGGTC
>NZ_RZQE01001089.1:0-215 GCF_004022955.1 Mesorhizobium sp. M7A.F.Ca.US.002.01.1.1
GACCGGATCGACAGGTTCGACCGGCTCTACTGGGGCAACAGGTTCGACCGGATCGACCGGAGCAACCGGCTCGACCGGCGCCACAGGAGCAACCGGTGATACCGGAGCAACTGGCTCGACCGGATCGACAGGTTCGACCGGCTCTACTGGGGCAACAGGTTCGACCGGATCGACTGGAGCAACAGGCTCTACTGGAGCAACCGGCTCGACCGGTG
>NZ_RZQE01000108.1:0-15073 GCF_004022955.1 Mesorhizobium sp. M7A.F.Ca.US.002.01.1.1
GTTCGGCACCCGCACCCGCCGGAAGACCGCGACGATCTCCTCGCGGCTGCATTCGATGGCGCCGAGCCGCACCGCACGGTCACGCTCGAAGCCGGTTATGTCATAATGCGGCGCCGATGTCTTGGGCGGCCCCTGGTAGGATGAGCGCTTGACGCCAAGATGCGCGGCAAAGCGATGCAACTCGTCGGTGTCGTCGGCCAACAGATGGCACCAGCGATGGCCGGCCCAGTTCCAGATCGCTGCGTCGACATAGGCTGCCATAAAGCTTGCTGTCTGCCTTCCATCCGTCACGACAGTCGGCCACATGGCCCGGCTGATGTCAGTGACGATAGAATGGATTGGGATAGAAAATGAAGCCGCCATTGGCTGCAAGCTCGGCGACGATGTTGGTGACTGTATCCTGCATGCGACGGTGCAGATCGGCAACCGCATCGTCGATCGAGCCCGTATGCTCATGCAAGCCCAGTGCCTCCGGCACCCGGATGTGGGCGCAACGCGGCCCGGCCGGCTGCGGAACGAACCGGTTCATCGTGTCGCGCAGCCCGCCCCGACAATAGTCGTTGCGGATCCGCTTCAGATGTTCGGCGATCTCCTCCTGGCTAATGCGCGGATTGGCGCAGGCCCAGGGTCCGACGCGTTGCAGCCTCTGAACCCTATCGGCGAGCGCGCGGACCTGCCTTTGCCGTTCGGCATCGCCAGTGTTTTCGCGCTGCCAGCGACGCGCCCGCCGCAGAAGCTCGGTGATGTCGGCGACATCAATGTCGGCTGAGATGCTTTTGCCGAGCTGGCGGCTGAGCTCGGTGACCAAAACCCTCTGACGCTGGGCATAGGAAGCGCCTTGGGCGAACGGCATACCGCTGGCAGCTTCATCGCGGGCCAGCAGTGTCGAATAGACATGGTGAATGCGCTGCGGCAGCGTGTCGGTCGCCTGGCGTTCTATTTTGAGGTTTTTCTCGACATAGGCACATTCCTTCGCCAGTGCCGCTTCGACGTTGCCGGTGAAGACAAGCTTCCAGACGACGGGCGCGATCCAGACCTTGAAATTGGGATCCGTGGCCCGACCGCGCTTGAGGGCCTCCAGTCCCATCTCGACGGCACCCGGCAGCAAAGGCGCAACGACATTGGCATGCCAGCCGACGCCGCCTTCGGGATGCAGCAGCACGCCATGGCCTTTCAAGGCCCAGGCGATCGAGTGTTCCTTCGCTGCCCCGCTGTTGCCGGGAATCTGGGCGATCAGATTGTTGGCCAGCCAGAACTTCTGCATCAGCCGGCCAAGGCCGTTGACGACACCATTGGTCGCCCATGAGGCCGTGAGCGGGCTGACCTGCGACACGATTTCCTTGTCGATCATCCAGTCGGTGAAGAACTCGGGATGATTGGGCGTAATGAAGGTCGCCTTCCCTGCCCCGCAATTGGCCTTCAGCCGCTCAAGATCAGCGTCGGGAAAGTCGATATGGCGGACATTTGAGACGCCGCGCAGACCGGCCAGGCGATTGAACGGCAACAGATCCCGAAACCCGGGAATGCCGCGCAGCATGACGATCCGGTTGACGGATGTCATGGCCCTGATCAGTGCCGGGTTGGGCCGCGGCGCGACGAACGTATCGATCCTGCTCAAGCTGATCCCCCTCGCGCCTGGACGCTGGGAAGCAGGTTGGGAGACGATTGCGGCACGTTCAAGTCGTTCGTTACGACCACGCCGTGCCGTGGCAAATCAGCTGCCTAGACAGGCACTATTTGGCGGGACAAGGTTTTGTCTGGTCGAACAGCGACAGGTTGACCAGCTTGCCGGTCATCGAGAAGTCGCCATAGTCCATGACGAGATCGCGGGTGATGCCGTTCTCATGCAGCTTGAAGCTGATACGGTATTCCGGAACCTCTTCGCCGGTCTTGTTGGTGTCGTCGAAATAGGCGATGTCGACCGGCCAGTATTTGTCGGTGGCGAGCTTTGCCAGTGCCGAAGCTTCCGGGTCGGCCTTGTCGGCATCGGTTTTCTTGCCGACAACGACGGTGGTGGTCATCACCTTGTTGGCGTCTTCGGAACCGTCGAACAGGTTGGTTTCGTAAAAATTCTCGCCCTTTTCGGCCTTGCCGATCAGTTCGACCAGATGCTGGGTCGGGAATTGGGTTGTCGCGAGCTCGACGCTGTTCTTTTCAGGCTTGTCGATGTCGACCTTGAGGCCCTTGGTCTCTTTCGTGGCGATGCCCTTGACCTCCTTGTCGAGATTCTGGTCGACGAAGGACTTTGTCACGAACGAAAAGGTCTTGCCCTCGGCATCCTCGAAAGTGGTCGTCTGCTGGTCGGTCAACCTGGTGTTGTCGGCGGTGACGATCTGGGTGACGAAGCGGAATTTCACCGTATAGCCTTCGCAGGCCGAGCCGTTGAACTCATAGACCATGCGGCCGGATATACCCGTGATGCCGGACTGATCGGAAGCCTTTTTCAGGGTAAGATCGTAGACGGCGCGGTGGGCTTGCAGCGCCGGCGCTGCGAAGACAGGGCCTATCGAGAATATCCCCGACAACAGGACGGCATGGAATGCGAGGCGCGTTGCGCGCATGAGGTACTCCGATCGTCGCGACTGATGGCAGGCCGCAGGGAAAGATGGTCCAGCTTAAAAAAAGTCGTGGCGGAAGCGAGGCAAAAATAGCAATTTCGGCCCGGCCGGCGCGGCGTCACCAAGCAATAGGGAAATACCATGAGTGAAACAATCGAAAAGCGGCTAAGCGATCTGGGTGTGACGCTTCCCGTCGCCGCCGCGCCCGCCGCCAACTACGTGCCCTATTGCAGGACCGGCCATTTGCTGTTCACTGCCGGGCAATTGCCGCTCAAGGACGGCAAGCTGCAGGCGAGCGGGCTGCTCGGCCGCGACGTCGACACGGCAGGCGGCAAGGACGCGGCAAAATACTGCGCGATCAACATCCTGGCGCAGGCCAAGGCAGCACTCGGCGACCTCGAGAAGATCAGCCGTCTGGTGAAGATCACCGTTTTCGTCGCCTCGTCACCCGAGTTCGTCGAGCAGCATCTGGTTGCCAACGGCGCCTCCGATTTCCTGGTCGCCGCCCTTGGCGAGCGCGGCAAGCATGCACGCTCCGCCGTCGGCACGGCCTGCCTGCCGCTTAATGCCGCAGTGGAAATCGAAGCCATCTTCGAAGTCGCATGAGCCAGGGTACAGATATGACCGACCTATCCTGGCTGACCGCCCGGCCCGTTGCCCACCGCGGCTTCCACGACATGAACAAGACGCGCTGGGAAAACACGCTGTCGGCCTTTGCCGCAGCCGCCGAACGCGGCTACGCCATCGAATGCGACGTGCACCTGTCGTCCGACCGCGTTCCCGTCATCATCCATGACGGCGATCTCAAGCGCCTGACCGGCCAGGATGGTTTCGTCTGGCAGCGTACCGCAGCTGAACTCGCGGCGCTCAGGGTCGGTGGCACGGCGGACCATGTGCCGACGCTGCAGGAAGCGCTCGACCTGGTCGATGGCCGCGTGCCACTGGTCGTCGAGCTGAAAGGCACGCCCGGCTATGACGAAGGCCTGGTGGCAAGCGTCGGCAAGATGCTCAAGCGCTACAAGGGCAAGGCGGCGATCATGTCGTTCGACCATTGGCTGGTCCGCGATTTCCCAAAGGACGCGCCGGGTATCCCAGGGGGTCTCACCGCCTACGGCAAGGACGTCGGGTTGATCGAGGCGCATTTCGCCATGCTGGCGCATGAGATCGCCTTCACCTCCTACGCCGCCGGCGACCTGCCAAACCCATTTGTCAGCTTCGTGCGTGAAAGGCTGAAAATGCCTGTTATCACCTGGACGGTGCATGACCAGCCGGCGGTCGACCTGACCTTCAGATATGCCGATCAGATGACGTTCGAAGGGTTCGAACCCGATCTGGTCAAAGTCGCCTGAGTGTCTGAAACGTGACTTGCACCAGGCCGGACGGAGCTTAAATAAGCCTCATGGATCAGGGCGACGAGGGTGACGGACAAACGGCCAATGCGGACTATTCGATCCGCGTCGCCGCCGGCATCGGCGCCTTCACCTGTGATGAATGGAATGGCTTTGCGGGAACTGCGCGCGGCGATTTAGAAACCAGCTACAATCCTTTGGTTTCATTCGCTTTCCTGAGCGCCCTTGAGGATTCCGGATGCGCCGTGCGCCGCACTGGTTGGCAGGGCCACCATCTCAGGCTGGAGGATGGGCGGGGCAGATTGCTGGGCGCGGTGCCCTGTTATCTCAAATCGCACAGCCAGGGCGAATATGTGTTCGACCATGGCTGGTCGGATGCGTTCGAACGCGCCGGTGGCCGCTACTATCCCAAACTGCAAAGTGCCGTGCCGTTCTCCCCGGTCACCGGCCCTCGCCTGCTGGTCACCAGGGGCGAGGACAGTGCCAAGGTGAAGGCCGGTCTCGCTGCGGGCCTGAAGGCGGTGACGCAAAAGCTCGGTGTCTCTTCCGCACATGTCACCTTCGCGCAAGAGAGCGATGTGGAGGTGCTGGAAGCAGCCGGTTTCCTGCACCGCACCGACCAGCAATTCCATTTCTTCAACGAAGGCTTTTCAACCTATGACGACTTCCTCGCCACCCTTGCCTCGCGCAAGCGAAAGGCGATGAAAAAGGAAAGGCGCGAAGCGCTTGCCCCAGGCATCTCAATCGACCGGCTGACCGGCAAGGACCTCACGGAGAAAGCCTGGGACGATTTCTTCGCCTTCTACATGGACACCGGCAGTCGCAAATGGGGCCGGCCCTATCTCAATCGTCAATTCTTCTCGATGATCGGCGAGCGCATGGCCGACGACATCCTCCTGGTGATGGCTAGGCGCAACGGGCGCTATATCGCCGGCGCGATCAATTTCATCGGTTCGGATGCACTTTATGGCCGCAACTGGGGCTGCATCGAGGACCATCCCTTCCTGCATTTCGAGGTCTGCTATCACCAGGCGATCGACTTCGCCATCGAGCGCAAGCTCAAGGTGGTCGAGGCGGGAGCGCAGGGCGAGCACAAGCTGGCGCGCGGCTACCGGCCGGTGACCATGCATTCCGCGCACTACATTGCGCACCCAGGCCTGCGCAACGCCGTCGCCGACTATCTTCGGCGCGAACGGCAGGAGGTGGAGCGGATGAGCGAATATCTGGAAGAGCATACCCCGTTCCGCAAGGATCTCGAGGAGTAGCCCCGGTTGGCCGATTGGGGGGCGACGATTATCTTGCCGAATTTCGACGCCTTCGCTACACGAAGGCACAATCCGGAGCGTTCGCCATGACCGAGGCCGCCTACGATACCGACAACATTTTCGCCAAGATCCTGCGCGGCGAAATTCCCTCGCACCGTGTCTACGAGGATGACGCGGTCATCGCCTTCATGGATGTGATGCCGCAGGGGCCCGGCCATACGCTGGTGGTGCCGAAAGCGCCGTCGCGCAACCTTCTCGATGCCGATCCGTCAATTTTCGGCCATCTCTTGAGCGCCGTTCAGAAAGTGGCGCTGGCGGTGAAAAAGGCCTTCGGCGCCGATGGCGTCACCGTCATGCAGTTCAATGAGCCGGCCTCGGGGCAGACCGTCTATCATCTGCATGTGCATGTCATTCCGCGCTTCGACGGCATCCCGCTGAAGCCGCACACGGGCGAGATGGAGAAGCCGGAGATTCTGGTCGGGAACGCCGAAAAGATACGGACTGCACTCAAAAATTGAGAGCGGGAGGTCCGCCAATGATGTGGTGGACCTGGTCGAGAATATCGGACTAACAAGCGCCGTTCAGTCCAGAAGCCGATTCTAATGCCCGGCCGTGCCCAGTGCCGACTCAACCGTTTGCAACTCTAATCGTCTGATTAGGAAATATCGAACCATCTCACGGTAAAATGCTAACGCGTGGCGAGCTGTGGGGCTTCAAAACCATGGAACATTCGGTTGCGGCATCGGCCCCACTGGCGGGGGCAATTGTCGAGCGTGCTTTTCTTGGCATCTTGGCGGATGCCTTTTGGCGACACCGGCTGCTGCACGCTATGGCTGCCGCTGCGCTGCTTCTGGCAAGCGCAGTCGGGTGGCACACTGGAAACATGCCGGATTTCGGCGTTCTGGAGGAATACGCTGAGTATCTTTTCATCGCCTTCTGGATTTGCGGCTCAGCCTTTGCACTTGGGACGCTTCTCCATCTTGCGCTGGTCCAGCGGGATACCGAACCGCTGCACACCTTCCTGAAGTCACTGGGTAGATTCTTTGGCGACGCCGAACGCATTGCCAACAGCCTGAATGGCCTGGGTGCGGGTCTTGCCTTCATATCCGCGATCGGTGTGTTGAAGGGAGCCATTGCAATCCTCTCTCCGTTTGCATGGGACAAGGCATTGGCTCAGGCCGACCGCATCCTGCATTTCGGTCGAGCCCCGCACGAATGGTTGTGGTTTATCGTCCAGTCGCCGCTTGCATTGAAGATCATCAACATCGCTTACAATTTCTGGTTCGTCGTGCTCATTACCGCGGTTTTCACCGTGTGCATCGCACGCAAGGATACGAAGCTGCGTCACCAGTTCCTGATGAGCTTCATGACGGTGTGGACGCTGGGTGGCTTCTTCCTCGCGATGGGCCTGTCGTCGGCTGGCCCTTGCTTTTACGAGCGATTGGGGTTCGGCAACGACTTTCACGCCCTCATGCAAGCACTCGCCACCGCCGATCGCATCTATCCAATCTGGGCGCTCAACACGCAGGATATGCTGTGGGGTGGCTACACCGGCGCAACTACCGGCAGCGTCGGTATATCCGCCTTCCCATCCCTGCACGTTGCGATGGCGGTGCTGTTCGCTCTCTATGCAACGCGGCGGTCTCGGCTGGCCGGTGTTGTGATGTGGTTATTCGCGGGCGTCATTATGGTCGGAGCCGTCGTGCTTGGCTGGCACTATGCCGTGGATGGCTATGCGGGCGCATCCCTGATGGTCGCGATCTGGAAGGCGTGCGGATATTTGCTGACCCGTTTCGAGTCGGACAGCGCGGCCGCTGAGAGCTCCACCATGCAATCGCCGGCCCTTTGCGGGATGTAAATTCGCCGATCTGGACGAACTCGCCTGCGGCGGCATGCCGGTCAAAACGCCTCAAGGGCGGCGCTGGATGGGTTGGACAATTTCCGAAACGCTGTTGGATACGGTCCTTGCCGAAGCTGCTCTGCGAGCGTGTCCGCGCATTGCCCAGGGCTCAGGAGCGACGTGTCGACTTCCAGATCGTACACACCGGGCCGGTGCACCTCTTCCTGCCACAGGCGCGCCACCGGGCCGCAATCCCATCCCGGGTCGATAGCGCGGCGGCATGGCCTGATCGCAAACGTCGACACCGAGATTGATCCAGACGCCATCGAAGCACCCCTGAACAGCCTTGGCGATGCTTGTTTTTCGATCGCGGCGCACCGTTCAGGGTGATGATCTGGCCGATTATGCCTACCCTCGCTCCAATAAAAAAGCCCCGTGCCCGGGGCTTTCTTGACTTTCGTAAGGTTCAGTTCTTTCGGGGCAGTTGTGGCACCAGGCTGCGCTTGCCGCCGTCCTTGCCCTTGGCTTCGGGCTTCTGCGCCACCAGCTTCTTGGCCGTCGGCTTTTTCACCACGGCCTTTCTGGACTTCGGCGTTTCTTCCGGCTCTTCCTTCTTCGGCTTCACCGGCGCCTCGTCGGCCAGCGATTCGAGCTTCAGGCCGGTCTCGCCGGTTTCCTTCTTCTCGACGGTGACGCGCACCGTGCCGCCCTTCTTGAGCTTGCCGAACAGCACCTCGTCGGCCAATGGCTTCTTGATGTGCTCCTGGATCACACGACCGAGCGGCCGCGCGCCCATGCGCTCATCATAGCCCTTGTCGGCGAGCCAGGCGATCGCGTCCGCCGACAGGTCGAAGGTGACGCCACGCTCGGAAAGCTGGGCCTCGAGCTGCATGACGAACTTCTGCACCACCTGATGGATGACCGGCACCGGCAGCGAGCCGAACGGGATGATCGCATCGAGACGGTTGCGGAACTCCGGCGTGAACAGCCGGTTGATCGCCTCGACATCGTCGCCTTCGCGCTTGGTCGAGCCGAAGCCGATCGCCGCACGCTGCGCATCCGACGCGCCCGCATTGGTGGTCATGATCAGGATCACATTGCGGAAGTCGATCTGCTTGCCGTTGTGGTCGGTCAGCTTGCCATGGTCCATAACCTGCAACAGGATGTTGAACAGGTCCGGATGCGCCTTCTCGACCTCGTCCAGCAACAGCACGCAATGCGGATGCTGGTCGACGCCGTCCGTCAGAAGACCGCCCTGGTCGAAGCCGACATAGCCGGGAGGAGCACCGATCAGCCGCGACACGGTGTGGCGCTCCATATATTCCGACATGTCGAAGCGGATCAGCTCCACGCCGAGCGACGCTGCCAACTGCTTGGCCACTTCGGTCTTGCCGACGCCGGTCGGGCCGGAGAACAGGTAGGAGCCGATCGGCTTCTCCGGTTCGCGCAGGCCGGCACGCGCCAGCTTGATCGCCGAGGTCAGTGCGGTGATCGCAGTGTCCTGGCCATAGACGACTCGCTTCAGCTCGATATCGAGGCCCTGCAGCACCTTCTCGTCGTCGGCCGAAACCGTCTTCGGCGGGATGCGGGCCATGGTGGCGATCGTCGCCTCGATCTCCTTGATGCCGATAGTCTTCTTGCGCTTGGCTTCCGGCACCAGCATCTGCGAGGCGCCGGTCTCGTCGATCACGTCGATCGCCTTGTCCGGCAGCTTGCGGTCGTTGATGTAGCGTGCCGACAGCTCCACCGAGGCCTTGATCGCCTCGTTGGTGAACTTCACCTTGTGGAACTCCTCATAATAGGGCTTGAGGCCCTTCATGATCTCGATCGCGTCCTCGATGGTCGGCTCGTTGACGTCGATCTTCTGGAAGCGCCGCACCAAGGCACGGTCCTTCTCGAAGAACTGGCGGAATTCCTTGTAGGTGGTCGAGCCGATGCAGCGGATCGCACCCGACGACAGCGCCGGCTTCAACAGGTTGGACGCATCCATGGCGCCGCCTGAAGTCGCCCCTGCCCCGATCACCGTGTGGATCTCGTCGATGAACAGCACGGCGCCAGGATAATCCTCGAGCTCCTTGACGACCTGCTTCAGCCGTTCCTCGAAATCACCGCGATAGCGCGTGCCGGCGAGCAGCGTGCCCATGTCGAGCGCGAAGATGGTTGCATTGTGCAGCACTTCGGGAACGTCGCCCTCGACGATGCGCTTGGCCAGGCCCTCGGCGATCGCCGTCTTGCCGACGCCGGGGTCACCGACATAGAGCGGGTTGTTCTTGGAGCGGCGGCACAGCACCTGGATGGTGCGGTTGATCTCGGACTCGCGGCCGATCAGCGGATCGATCTTGCCGGCCTTGGCCTTGTTGTTGAGGTTGACGCAATAAGCCGTCAGCGCGTCCTGCTGCTGCTTCTTCTTGCCGCCTTCCTCTTGCGGCTCGGCGCCGTTCTGGCCGCCCTGCTCGTCGTCGGCGCCGCGCGGCGAGCGTGTCTCCGACGCGCCCGGACGCTTGGCAATGCCGTGCGAGATGTAGTTGACCGCATCGTAGCGGGTCATCTGCTGTTCCTGCAGGAAATAAGCGGCATGGCTCTCGCGCTCGGCGAAGATAGCGACGAGCACGTTGGCGCCCGACACTTCCTCGCGGCCAGAAGACTGCACATGGATCACCGCGCGCTGGATGACGCGCTGGAAACCGGCCGTCGGCTTGGAGTCCTCGTCGTAGCCGGTGACGAGGTTGTCCAGCTCGGTGTCGATATAGGTGAGAACCGTATGCTTGAGCTCATCGAGATCGACATTGCAGGCGCGCATGACGGCGGCCGCCTCGGTATCGTCGATGAGCGCGAGCAGCAGATGTTCTAGGGTTGCATATTCATGGTGCCGCTCATTGGCGAGCGTCAGCGCCTGGTGAAGCGCCTTTTCCAGGCCTTGGGAGAAAGCCGGCATGTTACCTCACTTCTTCTCCATCACGCATTGCAGCGGATGCTGATTCTGTCGGGCGAAATCCATGACCTGGGACACTTTGGTCTCGGCCACCTCGAATGTATAGACCCCGCACTCGCCCACTCCATGATTGTGAACATGAAGCATGATGCGTGTGGCGGCTTCGCGATCCTTCTGGAAAAAACGCTCCAGCACGTGAACCACGAACTCCATCGGAGTGTAGTCGTCGTTGAGGATGAGGACCCGATAAAGGCTGGGCTTCTTGGTCTTGGTTTTGGTGCGCGTGATAACGGCCGTCCCACGGCCGGCCCCATTGCCGTTACCGTCGCCGTCTTGCATTCGCACCACGCGTCTCGTGGCAGTCAAACCGATCGTCACGTATTCCTGCCTCTTTCGATTCCCCATGCGAGTTCGACATGTAGGTGTTCGATGTACGATTTTAAGCCCTTCTGGTTAGCTGACAATATGGCTAGGTCACCAAACTTGGACGATTTTCGCAATCGTGAAGGGGCGCGAGGCTCTGGAACGGAAATTGACACGAAAAAGCCCGGCCACGTTTCCACGGCCGGGCTTTTTCTCGGGTCAAAAGGCTGAATCTGGGTCACGTCAGGCGAAATCAGTTCGCCCGGGCGAAATTACTTCGCCTTGGCAACGATCGATTCGAATGGCTTGTAGGCTTCCTTGGCGAGTTCGGCATAGAGATCGCCAATCTTGGTGGCCTCGGCGACGAAAGCCTCATAGGACTGCTTGGCATAGTCCGACTGGATCTCGATGGCCTTTTCCAGCGACTTGGCTGAAAACAGCTTCTCCACAGTGGCGCTGCCGGTTTCAAAACTCTTCTTGGTGTATTCACCAGCCTCGGTGGCAATCGCCTGTGCGCCCTTGGAGAGCGACGCGAAGCTCTTCAATCCGGTGTCGGCGAACTCTTTGCCGTATTTGCTGAAGTCCTCATAGGTCTGGGTCATTTCACGATTCCCTTGACGGTTGAGGCGTCCTTCTTCGGGGCGCCCTTGTGCAATGCAAGATAATATATTGTGCGCCGCACAAAAGTCAAGATTTCGCGGGCTTGCGGACCCGCCTGCGCAGCCAATGGCTAAAAATCGAATAAAGAGAGCTTCAAGCACGAAGAAAATGGTGAACGCGGCGGTTACCATAAACGGATTGGTAACGCTGCGCCGGTAGCTTGGCCGGAAGCGAGGCAGGACCCTTTGCCGCCTCCAACGCAACGAAGAAATCCAAGGGAAGTACCAGTGCGTAAGGCGTTGTTGGGCATCGTTTCCAAATCCACCTCCCCTCTCAAAACGATGATGATCATCGCCTTGGCGATGACATTCGTTTTTGGAGACGTTGCCTCGTCGCTGGCGGCCAAGCAGGCGGCCATCGTCGTGGATGCCAAGACTGGCAAGGTGCTTTACTCCGCAGATGCCAACGGCAGGCGCTATCCAGCTTCGCTGACCAAGATGATGACGCTGTACCTGACCTTCGAAGCGATGGCGAAGGGCAAGATCAGCAGGAATACGCCAGTGGTGTTTTCCGCCAAGGCCTCAGCCGAGGCGCCGACGAAACTTGGCGTGAAGCCGGGCGGTTCGGTCACGGTCGAGACCGCGATCCTGTCGATCGTCACCAAGTCGGCGAACGACTCGGCCACCGCGCTCGGCGAAATGCTCGGCGGCAATGAAACCACTTTTGCCCGCATGATGACCGCCAAGGCGCGTGCGCTGGGCATGAACGGCACCGTGTTCCGCAACGCCAATGGCCTGCCAGACCCTGGCCAGTTCACCACCGCGCGCGATATGGCGACGCTCGGCATCGCGCTGCGCGAGCATTTTCCGCAATATTACGGCTATTTCTCGCAGCGCTCCTTCCTCTACGGGCGTCAGCGCATCAACGGTCACAATCGCCTGCTCGGACGCATCAAGGGTGTCGACGGCATCAAGACGGGCTACACCCGCGCCTCCGGCTTCAACCTCGTCTCGTCGGTTTCCGACGGCAATCGCCGCATCGTCGGCGTGGTCATGGGCGGCAGTTCCGGCCGCAGCCGCGACAATCAGATGGCCAGCTTGATCAACACCTATCTGCCGAGGGCATCGACTCGCGGCGGTGGCGATCTGGTGGCCAAGGCCGGCGGCAACAACCCGGTCACCGCCCTCGCCCAGGTTCTCCTGCCCAAGCATGACGCTCCGACGCCCGATGACAAGCCTGTTGTGGCGCAGGACGACGCCACCGTCGCCGAGGACGCCACGGTCGCGGAAGACGATACCCCGCAGGCCGAAGAAGCAGCCCCCGTCGTCAAGACCAGAAAGGTCAAGACCGTCATCGTTTCAGCTCCCCAGGTCGCGACGGCCCAGGTCGTCGCTGCCTATGCCGAGCCAACGCCAGCGGCCGTCGACCCGGTCAACACGGCGTCGGTGCCGTCAGGCTGGGCCATTCAGGTCGCCTCGTCGCCAAAGCAGTCCGAGGCACAGGCCTTCCTCGACAAGACCACCAAGCAGGCGCCCAAGGTGCTGGCCGACGCCTCCGGCTTCACCGTCGCCTTCGACAAGGACGGCGTCACCTACTATCGCGCCCGCTTCGGCGGCTTCGGTTCGAAGACCGCCGCCTGGAAGGCCTGCACCGCTTTGAAGAAGAAGAACATCGAGTGCTACGCCGTCCAGCAGTAGGACGGCGTGGAAATCATCTCCCGGAAAAATTCTGCGTCGAAGGAGACTAGTTGTGATTGGAGAGCAAGACGTCCTTGGCTTCGTTAATCCGCGCCGCCAGGAAAGACGTGCCGCCGACATCGGGGTGCAGGCGCTGCATCAGGCGGCGGTGCGCCTGGCGGACATCCGCCGCGGCGGCCCCCGCTTCAAGACCAAGGACCTTGTAGGCCTCCTCCTTAGTCATGGCGCCCGGACCTGGCGCAACACCCAGCCCTTCGCCACCGTTCGTCTCAGTGTTTTTGCGCCAGACGGGAAATCTGCCGTCAAGATACGTCTCTAGCAACTGCCGGCTCTCCGGATCACCGGAGAGTTCGCGGTAGAGGTGCTGCAATTCCACCAGCCCCATCGCGCCAAGCATCTTGCCTTCGTGGCGGCCAGCCAGGACCAGTCCTTCGAGGCCGCCGGTATCGTGATCGAGCTCCATTTCCAATGCCGCTGTGCGCACCGTCGATCGTTTGCCCGGTGCAAGCCCCGCCGGCTGGCGTTTCATTCGCATGGAACCATACCAGGCAATTGCCGCGGTGAGGATCATGCCGCCGATGCCTTCACGGCCGACCACCAGCACGGCGACGCCGACAACTGCCAGAAGAGCCGGCCCGAGCGTTCGCAGCGTGCCCGCCAGTTTCGCTGGCTCGGCACGCAGAAAGATCGTCACCGCGCCAAGCAGCAGCAAAAGCAACGCTACAAAAGCGATGATTGCGCCCATTATTTTCCGCCGCCCCGCAGATGCTCGATCATCAGCCGGTCTTCCGGCCTGCCTCTGGCTTCGAGCGCCTTCAACCCGCCGGTCGCGAACACGGCGACAGCCGAAAGCAGTCCGGCCAGGGTCGCGGCAGCCCGCCGATCAAACCGGAACCAGGCCCCCTTGGACAGCCGCGCAACCTCTTTGAACGCCTTTTCCGCGCTGGAATCATGGCCTTCCTGAAAGACGAAGACAGGAACGCCATGAAGGCCGAGGCTGCCGGCCTTTTCGGCCAGATCGTCGATATCCTCTTCCATCGCATCGCCGATATAGACCAGCGCATTGACCTTAGCGGTTGCCGTCTGTTTCAACGCATGCGCCAGCACCTTGCCGATCTGGGTATGACCGCTGCGGCACTCGATCCGCGTCATCAGCTGCTTCAAGGCATTGGTGTCGCTCACGAAAGCGGACGAACGGCACTCGCCAAGACCGCGAAAATAAACCAGTTGCACGCTGAGGGTTCCTGCCTTGCCGACGGCGTCGAACATCTGGCCCTGCAGCGTGCAGGCCAGATCCCATGTCGGCTGGCGGCTCATCGTCGCGTCGAGAGCAAGGATCAGCCTGCCCGAACCGGTCGCCGATGCGGCAAGTGTCCTCGCCTGGCGAATGAAGGCGTCGATCTCGCCGGCGTTGGATTGGGGCTTGATCGGCGCAGGATTGGTCCTCGCTGGCACAGGTTGCTTCTTATCGCTCATAAAAAACAAGATGTGGCGTTGCCACATCGCTTGCAAGCCCCACATCGGGCGGCACAAAGGGCCAGACGGTGATGCCACCTGGGGTCAGAGCAGGCCGAGGTCGGCAAGCTCGCGCCTGAGTTTCGGCGGCATCTCGATCAGTCCGGCCTTGCCCTTGCCCAGATCGAGCGGCGCGTCGGCCGGCTTCAGATAGCGCCAGCCCTGAAAGGCCCGGCGCGGCTGCCAGTCGGTTCGAACAACCTCGGGGTCGAGAATCAGGTGGCAGCGGCCGATGCCTTCACTATCGGTGAACGGCCGGATCTCGGTGATCAGTTGGCGGCACTGCACATTGCCTTTGATCACCCAATAGAGCGAACCGCCATCGGTGACCTCGGCGCCGCGCGTCGGCATCATGCGCGTGGTGTGATATTGCTCGACCGGCTCACCGGCGCGCCGCCGCTCGTCGAGGCGGAAGGCGATCCACTCCTCGAGATCTTCGACGCTGTCGCAGCCGACACAGAGTTTTATGAGATTGAGAGACATCGCTTAAGGTTAGTCCCGCATGCGGACGCGTCAACGACCGGATCGACTTCTCCACAGTGGCAGTTTAGGCCAGCCTTCAGCATTCCACGACGTTGACGGCGAGCCCACCCAGGCTGGTTTCCTTGTACTTCTCGTTCATGTCGAGGCCGGTCTGGCGCATGGTCTCGATCGCTGCATCGAGAGGTACGAAATGGGTGCCGTCGCCCTTGATGGCCAGTGACGCTGCCGTCACCGCCTTGACCGCGCCCAGCGCATTGCGCTCGATGCACGGCACCTGCACCAGCCCGCCAACCGGATCGCAGGTCATGCCGAGATGGTGTTCGAGCGCGATCTCGGCGGCATTCTCGACCTGCTCGGGCGTACCGCCCATGACGGCGCACAGGCCGGCCGCCGCCATTGCCGATGCCGACCCGACCTCGCCCTGACAGCCGACCTCGGCGCCGGAGATCGAAGCATTGGTCTTGATGATGC
>NZ_RZQE01000109.1:0-15059 GCF_004022955.1 Mesorhizobium sp. M7A.F.Ca.US.002.01.1.1
AGGTAAGCGCCCCACAGCGGGCAAGGCGCCACGCCATGGAAGTCGGACTTCGCCATCGTCTGGAACAGCAGCAGCGGCATCGCCACGTTGATGGCAAATTCCGAAAGCCCCTCGCCGCTCGCCGGCTTCAGATAGCCGGTGAGCCCGGCGAGGTAGCCGAGCGCGACAAGGCTGAAGACGAAAAGAACGGTTTCGGTGAGCGGAGACATTTTTACCGTGAGGGGCGGGTTCCCCGTGATAGGCGAGCCAGGACCGCGACGCAATCGCGCCTGAATTTGATCATCGTCGGCTGGCAGCGTTATAGAGGGCTTGGATCATCAGGGCGGACACGGACGACAAATAGCCTTTGTCCGACTCTCGAACCTCCGTCTTTTGCAGCGGGCATGGCTGACGGCTTCGTCGCCGCACTGCTTTGTCTTGCCGCGATCGCGCTTGCAGTTGCCGAGACGAAAAGCGACGCGCGCAGCGTCACCGATCGAGGCCGCATTCACGGCGACGCTGAAGGTATTCACCAGGGAAGCCTTCCGATGCAATGGCCTTCGCGCAGAACAATCTCGGGGATGTCAGCTGGAATCGGGCCAGCTATGGCGGCGGCAAGGCCGAATATCAAAAGGCGATCGGATTCTTCGAGAACGCCAAGCAGGGTTTTACCGAAGCCGGCTACACCATGCCATCCCTCTCACCGTCTACGCTTCTCGCCCACCGCGCCTTGTCTTTCGGCCGGCTTTACCGTCCCTATATGTCCTGCCACCGGAACCCCTTGCCGGGAACCGCAGAAGGATAGCGGATGATTCGATTTGCCTTGGCGTTGTTCCTGCTTGTTGTTCCCGGCGTGGCGCACGCCACGGATGCAGGCTGGGCGCTGCTGCGCGATGGCGGACACGTCGTGCTGCTGCGCCATGCCATGGTCACCGGCACCACCGATCCGGCCAATTTCGACATCGACAGCTGCGCCACCCAGATGAACCTGTCGGCGCGCGGCAAGCAGCAGGCGAGCAAGATCGGCGCTCTGTTTGCCGCTCGGGCGGCACCGATCGAGCGCGTGCTGTCCAGCCGCTATTGCCGCTGCCTCGACACCGCCCGCATCGCCTTCGAGGCCGACCCCGAACTCTTTGCACCGCTCGATCTCCTGAAAGGCGACGAGACGCAGAAGGCCGCGCAGATCGCTGCGATCCTGAAGGAAATCCGCGCCTATTCCGGCTCCGACAATCTGGTCATGGTCACCCATCTGGAAGACATCGTGGCACTGACCGGCATCTCACCGCGCGAAGGTGAGGCCGTCGTCGTCGAGCCGCAAGGCGATGGCCTGCGCGTGCTCGGCCGCGTCACCTTCTGAGCGTGCTGCGCGATCGCTGACGCCGAAAGCGGTGTTGCTGAAATGCCACCGTTGAAAGAAGCCGCAAATTCGCCGTGACAATGCCGCTTGCGACAACCCGTCGCAGGGGCTATAGGCGCGCTCCCGGTCACGAGAACCGAAGCGAGCACAACGGTTGGAGCTTTCGTCTCCGCCCGTGCAGGCGGCATTGCCGCCCTGTATACGGCGCCGCTTTGGGGATTGGGATCGCGGATGTAGCTCAACTGGGAGAGCGCCGGACATAATCCGGAGGTTGTGGGTTCGAGTCCCTTCATCTGCACCACGGATAGCTCAGTTTGGTTAGAGCATCAGATTGTTAATCTGACTGTCGAAGGTTCGATTCCTTCTCCATTGGCCTTGAAAAGCCATCCGAAAAACGGTCCGGGGACTGGAATGCGAAAGACTGGACGGGTGACCCAAGCCTTCGGGCGCGGATCATCCCAAGCGTCTTTCGCCATCGGCTCGCGGCCAGGCCCGCGGTGACGATCAAGGCGCGGTGTCGCCGGCAAGGGAGGCTAAGGCCTCCTGCGCCCGCTTCGCTGCCCCGCGATCCGCTCCCGAAGGCCCGCCACGGCTCGATGCCACCAGTCCCCGGATCATTCGTGCCCGGGCTACGACGCAAGAGACGACGTGAAACGAGAAACGAAGGGAAGATCGACGCATGACGTGACGCCTCGCATGGGGCCATGCCCGACAGGAGTAAGACAATGACCATTCTCGACAAGGTTCTTGGGCGCGAGCGCGTCTTCGTAAGGGAAAACGAACGTGCCCTCGCCCTCCACAAGGGGGAGATCAAGGCTGTCCTGCTGCCGGGCGAGCACTGGCTCGCCAACCGGCGCGGCAGCCTCGAAGTGTCTCGGCACGATCTGAAGAACCCGGAATTCGTTTCGGCATACGAGAAGGCGTTGTTCGACAAGCTTCCGGATGTGGCCGCGCGTCATTTCACCGTCGTTCGCACCGGGCGCACGGATGTCGCCGTCATCGAGCGTGACGGCAATCTGCACGCCGTGCTGGCACCGGACCGCAAGCTCGTGCTGTGGACGGATGCCGGCCCGTGGAAGGTGACGCTGATCGACACGTCAGTCGATCTCGCCATCGATGCGGCGATCATGCGCCGGCTCGGCCAGGCCCGGAAGGCGGAATTGATGTCCGTCCATCCGGTCGTCGATGGTCAGGCCGGACTGCTGTTCATCGACGGTGTCCTGGTCAGGACGCTGACGGCGGGCGTGCATGGCTTCTGGAACGTCGGACGCATGGTGCAGATCAAGGTCGTCGACCTCAAGCGCCAGTCGCTCGACGTTGCCGGGCAGGAAGTGCTGACCAAGGATCGCGTGACGATCCGCGTCAACATCGCAGCCGAATACCGGGTCGTCGATCCGGTCAAGGCGGTCAGCATGGTGAAGGACTTCTCCGAAGCCCTCTACCGCGCCCTGCAATATGCCTTCCGCAAGACGCTTGGCGCGCTGACACTCGATCAGGTCCTCGAAAAGAAGGTGACGATCGATGAGGAAGCGGCAGCCAAGGTCCGCGCCGACATGGCCGAGATCGGCGTGGAGGTCAGCGATATCGCGCTCAAGGATGTCATCCTGCCGGGCGAGATGCGCGAGATCCTCAACCAGGTGGTGTCGGCCGAAAAGCAGGCCGAGGCCAACATCATCCGTCGCCGCGAGGAGACGAACGCGACCCGTTCCCTCCTCAACACGGCCAGGGTGATGGCGGAAAACCCGGTGATGCTGCGGTTGAAGGAGCTCGAGGCGCTGGAAACCATCGCCGGCAAGGTCGAGCGGCTGACCGTCCACAACGGAACGGGCGGGCTGCTGAACGATCTGGTCAAGCTTCGCGACAGCTGATGCATGTCGCCAAAAGTGTTCCGCTTTTGGAAAAACGACACGCATCGAAATAAGGCTGACGTTGCGTCAACAGAAGGGCCGCCGGGTAAACCGGCGGCCCTTCTTGCGTTTCGAAGGAACCCTACCCATCTGCGCCCGGCGTATCAGGCCTTTTCCTGCCGGAAAAAACCGATTAGACAGCGCCCAAACAAGATGCGGACAGATTCCGCCCGCAACCGAAGGAAAAGCCCTTGTCCACCACGTTCGACAAAGTCGCCAAGATCATTGCCGACACCAGCGAGATCGATATCGACACCATCACGCCCGAGAGCCATACGATTGACGATCTCGGCATAGACAGCCTCGATTTCCTCGACATCGTCTTTGCCATCGACAAGGAATTCGGCATCAAGGTGCCGCTGGAAAAGTGGACCCAGGAGGTCAATGACGGCAAGGCTTCGACCGACGATTACTTCGTCATGAAGAACCTGTGCGCCAAGATCGACGCGCTGGTCGCCGCCAAGACTGCCTGACGTCAGTTGAGCGCACGATCTTGACGCGCTCTGCCGCCTGACCCACAAAGCCGCACATGAGCAGCCCCCGCGACGTCGTCATATCAGGTATCGGCCTTGTCTCCTCGCTGGGGGAAGGTCCTGACGCCCACTGGCAGAAGCTCGCGCAACCGGGCCCGCAGCCGGTGCTCGAAGCGACGCGCTTTGCACCCTATACTGTCCATCCGCTGCCTGAGATCGACTGGAACCTGCAGATCGCCAAGCGTGGCGATCAGCGCCAGATGGAAACCTGGCAGAGGCTCGGCACCTATGCTGCCGGCCTTGCACTGGACGACGCCGGCATCAAGGGCAATGACGAACTCTGCGCGACCATGGACATGGTTGTGGCGGCGGGCGGCGGCGAGCGCGACGAGGCGGTCGATGCCGCCATTCTCGCCGCTTCGGAAAGCCGCAATGACCGCGATGTACTGCTCAACGAGAAATTGACCACCGAATTGCGCCCGACACTGTTTCTGGCCCAATTGTCCAACCTGCTCGCCGGCAACATCTCCATCGTCCACAAGGTCACCGGTTCGTCCAGAACCTTCATGGGCGAGGAAGGTGCCGGTGTCGCCGCGGTTGAAACGGCCGCCGCACGCATCCGCTCGGGTCAGTCGACGCATATCCTGGTCGGCGGTGCCTTCCAGACCGAACATTCCGATATGCTGCTCGGCTATGAACTCGCCGGCTATCTGCATCGCGGCCCATGGAAGCCGGTTTGGCAAAGACAGGGCACTGAGGGCGGTGGCGTCGTGACCGGCTCCGGCGGCGCCTTCCTGGTGCTGGAGCAGCGCGAACACGCGATGAGCCGCGGCCGCAAGATCTATGCAGAACTTGGACCGGTCGTCTCCGGCCGCGCCCGGCGGCCACGGGGAGAACTCGACGCCGAGATCGCCGCACTGCTCAAGCAGGCTGCATTGCCGAACGGCAAATTGCTGACCCTGTCGGGCGCATCGGGGGCGCATGCGGCGACAACAGCCGAGAAGGCAGCGCTCGATGCCAATCCGGCGATCGCCGCGCGTGGCTTCTCGACGCTGACCGGGCACATGAAGGAAGCACAGTTTCCTTTCGCTGTGGCACTGGCGGCACTCGCTGTCGACCGCAAGGCCGCCTATCCTGTTTTTGATGCCGCAGCCGAGACGCCGTTCGAAGGCGTTCCCCAATCCGTCCTTGCAACGGCGATCGGCTATCACCAATTCGAGGGCATGGCGCTGGTCAATGCCGCGTAACGCGGCTCCACGATCCATGCTGCAACGATAAGAGGGCTCCCGGATGGCCAATCTCAGAGATCACATGGGCAGGCCGATCGTCGCCGTCACCGGCATCGGCGTGGTGACCTCGCTTGGCGTCGGCAAATCAGACAATTGGGCGGCACTGACCTCCGGCAAGTCGGGCATTCACCCGATCACCCGCTTTCCCATCGATCAATTGAACACCCGCATCTCCGGCATGGTCGATTTCCTGCCGTCGAGTTCGAAAGGCGCCAGCCCACTCACCTATGAGCTAGCCGAGCTGGCGGGCTTAGAAGCGGTGAGCGAAGCCGGTCTTGATTCCAGCGATTTCGGCGGACCGCTCTTCCTCGCATCGCCGCCAGTCGAACTCGACTGGGCCGAGCGCTTCTCGCTCTACAATTCTGACAAGGACAAGGATGACACCGCCGCCGAAAGACTGCTTCGGGTCGCGCGTAGCTTGAAAGAGCTGGATATTTTCGAGACCACCCAGTTCGGTTCGATCGCCGGCCGCCTTGCCGATCGCCTTGGCACGCGTGGTCTGCCGATCACGCTGTCGACGGCTTGCGCTTCAGGCGCCACCGCGATTCAGCTCGGTGTCGAGGCGATCCGACGCGGCGAATGCGACCGTGCGCTGTCGATCGGCGCGGACGGTTCCGCGACCGCCGAGGCATTGATCCGTTTCTCATTGCTTTCGGCGCTCTCCACGCACAACGACATCCCCGAAAAGGCGTCGAAACCCTTCTCCAGGGATCGCGACGGCTTCGTGTTGGCCGAGGGATCGGGGGCGCTGGTGTTGGAATCGCTTGAGACGGCATTGGCTCGCGGCGCGACTATTCTCGGCGTCCTGGGCGGCTGCGGCGAGAAGGCCGACGACTTCCACCGCACCCGCTCCAAACCGGACGCTTCACCGGCCATCGCCGCGGTCCGCGCCGCTCTCGTCGATGCCGGACTGGGTGAAGACGAGATCGACTACGTCAATGCCCACGGCACCTCGACGCCCGAAAACGACAAGATGGAGCATCTGGCGCTGTCGACGGTGTTCGGCGAGCGGATCGGCTCTATGCCGGTCTCGTCGAACAAATCGATGATCGGTCACACGCTGTCGGCGGCGGGCGCTGTCGAGGCGGCTTTCTCGCTGATGACGATGCGCGAAAGCGTCATTCCGCCGACCATCAACTATGACAATCCCGACCCCGCGATCGTGCTCGACGTGGTGCCGAACAAGAAGCGCAACGCCGAAGTCCGCACCGTTCTGTCGAGCTCCTTCGGCTTCGGCGGCCAGAACACTTGCCTTGTCATGGCGCGGGAACCGGTCTAAGCGACCTTTTTCAGCCAGACTGAACCGACAGGCCCCATGCGCGCATTGCAACTTATAGAGGACCGCCGTCTTGAGACGGTGGACCTGCCGCCTCCTCCACCGCCGGCACTCGGCGAAGTCACGCTGCGCATCAAGGCAGTAGCGCTGAACCATATCGACGTCTGGGGCTGGCGCGGCATGGCCTTCGCCAAGCGCAAGCTGCCGCTGGTCGTCGGCGCGGAGGCATCCGGCGAGGTCGAGGCGGTTGGCCCCGGCGTTTCCAGCCTGCTGCCCGGACAATTGGTGTCGATCTATGGCGCGCGCACCTGCGGCCTCTGCCGAGCCTGCCGCGAAGGCCGCGACAACCTCTGCGAACATGTTTCGGGCGTTCACGGCTTCCATCTCGACGGCTTCGCGCAGGAGAAGATCAACCTGCCGGCCCGCCTGCTGGTCCCTGCCCCGCCCGGCGTGACCGACATCGGCGCGGCGGTGGCGCCCGTCACCTTCGGCACCGTCGAGCACATGCTGTTCGACAACGCCAGGCTTCAACCCGGCGAAACCATCCTTATCCATGCCGGCGGATCCGGCATCGGCTCGGCGGCCATCCAGCTGGCCAAGCGGATGGGCTGCACGATCATCACTACGGTCGGTTCCAACGACAAGATCGACAAGGCCAAGGCGCTCGGCGCCGACCATGTCATCAACTACCGCGACGACCGTTTCGAGGGCGTCGTGCGCAAGCTGACCAAGAAGAAGGGCGTCGACGTCGTCTTTGAACATGTCGGCGCCGACACATTCGCCGCCTCGATGCTGTGCCTGAAGCGTGGCGGCCGCCTGGTGACCTGCGGTTCGACCTCCGGCGTGTCGACGCAGATCAATTTGATGCAGCTGTTCCAGCAGCAATTGAAACTGCTTGGCTCCTTTGGCTGCCGCATGGAAAACATGGCCAACGCCATGCAGAAAATGGCGGCGGGACAAGTCGCACCCGTCATCGACACCGAAGTCGGCTTCGACGGTATCGACGCCGCGCTGAAGCGCATGGAAGGCCGCGACGTTTTCGGCAAGATCATCCTGCGCGTCGGCTAGAGCCTTGACCTCTGTATTCAAGAAGTTCCGCCGGGACCTCAAATTTCGTTACGGCAGGCAACTGCGCCAGCTCAATTACTGGCTGGTGGCGCGGGCAGCGATGATGATCATCTGGGTCCTGCGCCTGCTGCCGGCCGACAGTGCGCTGAATTTCGCCGACCGCGTCGCTCGCCTGGTCGGCCCCCGGGTTGGACGCCATCAGGTCGCCGTCGACAATCTGCGCAAGGCCTATCCGGAAAAGAGCGAAGCCGAGATCCAGGCGATCGCCTCCGACATGTGGGGCAACATGGCTCGCTTGGCCGCGGAATACATCTTTCTCGACGCCCTCTTCGACTACGACCCCGCGGCCAGCGAGCCCGGCCGCGTCGAGGTCAAGGGAGCTGACCACTTCGTCGAAATAGCCAGCGAAGAGAAGCCGCACATCGTCTTCACCGGTCATCTCGGTAATTTCGAATTGCTGCCGGTGGCGGCCGCGACTTTCGGCATGAACATCACTGCGCTGTTTCGCCCGCCTAACAATCCCTATCTCGCCGACTACATCCTCTCGACGCGCCGCTCGACCATGGGCTCGTTGCTGCCATCCATGGCGGGCGCGTCATTCGCCCTGGCCGGGGTTCTGGAGAACGGCGGCAACATCGGCATCCTTGTCGACCAGAAATTCTCCAATGGACTGGAGACGACATTCTTCGGCCGTCCCTGCCAGAGCAATCGCGTGCTGGCCACCCTTGCCCGCCACTACGATTGCGACGTCTATCCGGCGCGCTGCGTCAGGCTGCCAGGCAACCGCTTCCGGCTCGAAATCGAGAACAAGTTAACCTTGCCGCGCACCGCTGACGGCAGCGTCGATGTCCGTGCCACCACCCAGCGTCTCAACGACGTCGTCGAGCGCTGGGTGCGAGAAGATCCCGGCCAGTGGATGTGGTTCCACAAAAGGTGGGAGATCAGCGGCGGGCGTCGAAAGCGACCGCAGGCAAAGGCGGTCCCAAACGCTTAGGCAGAGCTGCTGGCGTGGGGTTAGCCCAGCGCCAGCAGACAACAGCGAACCTGAACCGCCTTAGTTGGTGACGACAATGCGCGTGTTGCCGAAACCCACTTCCCGCACCATCGAATAGAACGTGGCGGCATTGGCCGTGTGCAGCCTCACGCAGCCATGCGACGCCGGGCGGCCGAGCTGCCTGACGGCGCCGGTTCCATGGATGGCATAGCCGCCATGGAAGAACACCGAATAGGGCATCGGCGACATATGGTATTTGCGCGAATACCACATCCTGGCCGTGCGCTGCGGCCGATAGGTGCCGCGCGGCGTGAAGTAGCCGGTGCGGGCGGTGGAGACACTCCACCGGTAAACCGACGCGCCATATCTGACGGTCATCGTCTGCGACGACACGTCTATATTTGCAACGAGGCTGGCTGCCCAGCCCTGCCCCGAAGCACCGAACAGCATTGCAACAAACATGGTTGCCATGAGAACTGTCTTTTTCATGCGATCAAACCCCTTTGATTGCCCCTAACCTGCCTGCCTGATTGTTTTTCATCTTTTTAATGGCAGATGCACGGGCTAACACACACACCTTGACCAATTCGCCAATCCAAAGCAGCGAATTTGAACGATTTCCCGCAATAGTTGCCGCAACGACACGCCGCACCGGCTTGATCGCCGGCGGGCTTGCAAAATCGCTGGGATCGCTGCTCAACTCTGCGCATGAACCAGCGACTCCTCCAGGCAATCGATGACAGGCGCGACGACGTCGTCGCGCTGACCGCCGAGCTGATCCGTTTTCCGACCATCAATCCACCCGGCGAGGCCTACCGGCCATGCGCCGAATATCTCGGCGCGCGGCTGAAGAAGAGCGGTTTCGAGACCGAGTTCATCCGCGCCGAAGGCACGCCCGGCGACACCGACCGCTACCCGCGCGTCAATGTCGTTGCCCGTTTCGACGGGAGATCATCAGGCGCCTGCGTCCACTTCAACTCGCATGTCGACGTGGTCGAAGCCGGCGATGGCTGGACCGTCGATCCCTTCGCCGGCATCGTCAAGGACGGCAGGGTCTATGGCCGCGGCGCCTGCGACATGAAGGGCGGTCTTGCCGCCTCTATCATCGCAGCCGAGGCCTTCCTGGAAGTCTTCCCTGATTTTCCCGGCGCCATCGAAATATCCGGCACCGTCGACGAGGAATCCGGCGGCTTCGGCGGCGTCGCGCATCTGGCCAGGCTCGGCTATTTCTCAAAACCCAGGGTCGACCATGTCATCATTCCCGAGCCGCTGAACAAGGACCGCATCTGCCTCGGCCATCGTGGCGTCTGGTGGGCGGAGATCGAGACCAAGGGGGAGATCGCGCACGGCTCGATGCCGTTTCTCGGCGACAATGCGGTGCGCCACATGGGCGCCGTGCTGCGGGCCTTCGAGGACGAACTGTTTCCCGCGCTCGACCGCAAGATGACGCGCATGCCGGTCGTGCCCGAAGGAGCAAAACGCTCGACCATGAACATCAATTCGATCCATGGCGGCCAGACCGAGGATTTCCGGCCCGGCCTGCCGTCGCCCAACGTGCCCGACTCCTGCCGGATGACCATCGACCGCCGTTTCCTGCTCGAGGAAGATCTCGACACCGTCAAAGGTGAAGTGACCGGCATTCTCGACCGGTTGAAACGCGAGCGGACAAAATTCGACTATGAAATCCGCGACCTGATGGAAGTGCTGCCGCTGATGACCGAGCGCGACGCGCCGGTGGTCAAGGCGGTTGCGCAAGGCATCATGGCGATCTTCGACCGCGAACCCGATTATGTCATTTCGCCCGGCACCTATGACCAGAAGCATATAGCTCGCATCGGCCATATCTATGATTGCATCGCTTATGGGCCTGGCATTCTCGACCTCGCCCACCGGCCGGACGAATGGGTCGGCATATCGGACATGGTGGAATCGGCCAAGGTGATGGCGATAGGGCTCAACGTGCTGCTGCGCGGCACAGCCACGGGATAAGGTGCGCACCGCGACAAGCTTCGACTGCCGATGCGGTCGCCAGGATAAAAACATTCCCGGCCACGCCAAGGGGCAGAACGAAACGCAATTTACTCCGTGGCGAAATCACGCTTCTATCACTCGGGTTCGAGCACGTGTCTGAACGCATGGGGAGTTGCACGATGAAATTGTGGATAACCATTCTGGCGGCCGCGGTGCTGTCGCTGGCCGCCGGCACCTCTGCGTTCGCCGCGCGAACCGACCTGGTCATCGGCATTCCGCTCGAACCCCCGCATCTCGATCCGACCGCCGGTGCCGCCGCAGCGATCGACGAGGTTCTCTATGCCAATGTGTTCGAAGGCCTGACGCGCATCGGGCCGAATGGCGAGGTGCTGCCGGATCTGGCCGAAAGCTGGACCATTTCCGATGACGGCAAGGTCTACACCTTCAAGCTGCACACCGGCGTGAAATTCCATGACGGCACCGACTTCGATGCCGCCGACGTGAAATTCTCGCTCGATCGTGCCCGCGCCGACAATTCGGTCAACGCGCAAAAGGTGCTGTTCGCCGCCATCGACACGGTCGACGTGGTCGACCCGGCAACCGTCAAGGTCACGCTGAAGAACCCGCAGGGCTCGTTCCTCTACAATATGGGCTGGGGCGACGCGGTGATCGTGGCGCCGGAATCTGCCGACACCAACAAGGAAAAACCGATTGGCACCGGCCCGTTCAAGTTCCAGAGCTGGGCCAAGGGATCGTCGATCACGCTGGTCAAATCGGACAATTACTGGGGCACGCCGGCGTCGCTCGACAAGGCCGAGTTTCGCATCGTGCCGGATGCCGCGGCCTATGTGCCGGCGCTGCTCTCGGGCGACATCCAGGCTTTCCCGTTCTTCGATGCCGACAGCGTCGCCCAGGTCAAGGACGACCCGCGCTTCAAGGTGGTGATCGGCGCGACCGAGGGTGAGACCATCCTGTCGATCAACAACAAGAAGCCGCCTTTCGACAAGCTGCAGGTGAGGCAGGCGATCTCTTACGCGCTCGACCGCAAGGCCATCATCGACGGCGCCTCGGCCGGCCTCGGCCAGCCGATCGGCTCGCATATGTCGCCGGCCAACAAGGACTATGTCGACCTCACCGGCCGCTACCCGCATGATGTCGCCAAGGCCAAGGAATTGCTGAAAGAGGCAGGCCTCGAGAACGGCTTCAAGGCGACGCTGAAACTGCCGCCGCCCACCTATGCCCGTCTCGGTGGCGAAATCATCGCCTCGCAGCTTCGCGACGTTGGCATCGATCTGGAAATCATTCCGGTCGAATGGGCACAGTGGCTGGACCAGGTGTTCACCAAGAAGGATTACGACCTGACGATCGTCTCCCACACCGAGCCCAACGACATCGATATCTATTCGCGCAAGGATTATTACTTCAACTACGACAACCCGGCCTTCGACAAGGTGATTGCCGATCTCGGCGTCACCTCCGACGAAGCCAAGCGCAAGGAATTGCTGGGGCAAGCGCAGAAGATCCTGGCCGACGATGCGGTGGTCGGCTTCCTCTATGAATTGCCGAAGATCGGCGTCTGGGACGCCAACCTGCAAGGGCTGTGGGAAAACGCCCCGATCCAGGCCAATGATTTGACCAAGGTGAAGTGGAGCGAGTGATCCCTCACCTTCCATGACCGCCTACCTCCTAAAACGCCTCGCCATCGCCATCGCCACGCTGGTGCTGGCTTCCATGGTGGTGTTCGCCGTCCTGGAGATCCTGCCCGGCGATCCGGCGCGGCTAATGCTGGGCATGAATGCCAGTGCCGACCAGGTCGAGTTGCTGCGCAACCAGATGGGCCTCAACGCGCCGCTGGCTTGGCGCTATCTGCACTGGACGGGCGGCCTGCTCAGCCTCGATTTCGGCCGCTCCTACACCTATTCGGTGCCGGTCATCGATCTGGTGCGCGAGCGGCTGGCCGTCTCGCTGCCGCTGGCGCTGATTGCGCTTGCGCTCTCCACCCTCATCGCGATTCCCGTCGGCCTGTTTTCCGCCAGCCGGCGTGGACGGGCCGGTGATACGATTTCCATGGGCGCCGCACAGCTTGGCGTCGCCGTGCCCAATTTCTGGTTCGCGCTGATGCTGATCTATGTCTTCGCCGTCTGGCTGCGGCTGGTTCCTGCTGGCGGCTTTCCCGGCTGGAGTGCCGGCGTCTGGCCAGCCTTGAAGTCGCTGCTGCTGCCGGCGTTGGCGCTTGCCTTGCCGCAAGCCGCGATTCTGGCGCGCGTCACCCGCTCGGCGCTGATCGAGGTGCTGAACGAGGACTATATCCGTACCGCCCGCGCCAAGGGTCTGCCCTACCGAGCTGTGCTGTGGCGGCACGCGTTGCGCAACGCCATGATTCCGGTGCTGACCATTCTGGGCCTGCAGTTCGCCTTCCTGCTTGCCGGCACCATCATCATCGAGAATGTTTTCTATCTGCCCGGCCTCGGCCGGCTGGTGTTCCAGGCCATCACCCAGCGCGACCTGATCGTCGTCGAAAGCGTCGTCATGCTGCTGGTCGCCGCCGTCATCGCCGTCAATCTGCTGGTCGACCTTTCCTATGCGGTCGTCGATCCGCGCCTGAGAAGCCGGCAATGACACTGCACATCGACATATCAGAAGAGACGTTCGGCAGCATCCTGAGCAAGGCGTTCGGGAATACCGCCTTCGTTGCCGGTTTCGTCATCACCCTGCTGATCCTGGCAATGGCTGTCGTCTCCTATGCCTGGACGCCCTATGACGTCACGAAACTGGTGATATCGGATAAGACGCAAGCGCCCTCGCTGGCGCACTGGTTCGGCACCGACCATTTCGGCCGCGACATCCTGTCGATGGTCATGGTCGGCGCCCGCAATTCGATTGCCGTGGCGCTGGTCGCGGTCGGCATCGGCATGGGGGTCGGCGTGCCGCTCGGCGCCTTTGCCGCGGCACGCGGCGGCCTCGTCGACGAGGCGCTGATGCGGCTGAACGACCTCGTCTTCGCCTTCCCGGCTTTGCTGTCGGCGATCATGATCACCGCCATCTTCGGACCGGGCGCCGTCAACGCCATCATCGCCATCGGCATCTTCAACATCCCGGTCTTTGCGCGCGTCGCCCGGGCCGGCGCGCTGGCGATCTGGCCGCGCGAGTTCATTCTCGCCGCACGCGCCGCCGGCAAGAGCAGCACGCAGATCACAATCGAACATGTGCTGCCCAACATCGCCACGCTGCTTCTGGTGCAAGGCACCATCCAGTTCGCTCTGGGCATCCTGGCCGAGGCCGGGCTTTCCTATCTCGGCCTGGGTGCGCAACCGCCAATGCCGAGCTGGGGCCGCATGCTGTTCGACGCGCAGACCCGCATGGTGGTGGCGCCATGGATGGCGATCTTTCCGGGCATGGCGATCGTTGTCGCCGTGCTGGGGCTGAACCTCCTGGGCGACGGCATCGCCGACATCCTCGATCCGAAATCGCGGCGGCAGCGATGAGCCTGCTCGACATCGAGAACCTGTCGCTGACCATCGGCGACACGCAGATCCTCAAGGGTGTGGAGCTTTCCGTCGCGGCCGGTGAGGTGATGGGGCTGGTCGGCGAATCCGGTTCCGGCAAATCGATGACCGCGCTGACGGTGATGCAGCTTCTGCCCCATGCCGCGCGCGCCAGCGGACGTGTCACATTCGACGGCATCGACATCCTGGCAGCAACCGAGGACCAGATGTGCGCGCTGCGCGGCGACGACATCGGCATGGTGTTCCAGGAGCCGATGACGGCGCTCAATCCGGTCAAGACCATCGGCGAACAGGTTGCCGAAGGCATACGCTGGCACACCAGGGCCAGCCGCGCCGAGGCCGAAGACCGGGCGCGAAAAATGCTCGACCGTGTCGGCTTGCCCGAAGCGAAATTCCCGCTGTCGCGCTATCCGCACGAACTGTCGGGCGGCCAGCGCCAGCGCGTCGTCATCGCCATCGCCTGTGCGCTGAAGCCGAAGCTGCTGATCGCCGACGAACCGACGACGGCGCTCGACGTGGTGCTGCAGGCACAAATCCTTGATCTGTTGCGCGACCTCGTCGCGGAGAGCCGCATGGGCCTGCTTCTTATCTCGCATGACCTCGCCGTGGTGACCGAGATGGCTGACCGCATCACCATCCTGCGCCGCGGCGAGGTGATGGAAGCCGGCGACACCGCACGCACGCTATCCGAACAGCTCCACCCCTACACGCGCCAGTTGGCGCAGGCCTCGATGCATGTGCCGGCGCGCGCCAGGCTCCATGGCATCGAGACGGGCCGCCCTTTGCTTCAGATCGAGGGCGTGACCCGCGACTATCCCGGCCGGCGCACTTCGCTGTTCAAGCGCGCGCCTGGTATCCGCGCCGTCGACGACGTCTCGCTGTCGATGGCGCCGAGTCAGTCAGTGGCACTGGTTGGTCGCTCCGGCTGCGGCAAGTCGACGCTCGCCCGCATGATCCTGGCGCTGGATCGGCCGACATCGGGCTCGATCCGGTTCCGCGGCGGGACCATAACCGGCAAGAGCGAAGCCGAGCTGAAGCCGGCGCGACGCGATATGCAGGTCGTTTTTCAAGATCCCTATGGCTCCTTCGACCCGCGCCAGAAGGTGGAAAAACTGGTTGCCGAACCCCTGCATGTGCTGGAGAAAAAGCCGACGCGCGCCGAGTGCCGCGAGATGGTGGCGCATGCCCTGCACGAAGTCGGCCTCGGCATCAGCGACATGGACAAATACCCCCATGAAT
>NZ_RZQE01000010.1:0-44401 GCF_004022955.1 Mesorhizobium sp. M7A.F.Ca.US.002.01.1.1
GCGGATGTGGCTGCAACTGCCGCCGTGTCCGGCGCATTGGCGGCCGATCCGCCGGAGGCCGCGGTGGCGGCGGGTTGCTCCGAGATGGCGCCTTCGACCGGTGGCAAGCCACTGTCATCGGCGTTTTGCGGCGTGGCGATCTCGGGAGCCGGGGGGTGCTCGGCCGCGACAGGGGCAGGCTTTTCCGCCGGAAGGGCGGTGGGCGGCGCGACGACCTCGCCGGCAATGGCCTGAGCGGCGTCGAGCAAGGCGCGGTCGCCCTCCGACAGCCGGCTGCGATCGATCTTGCCGAGCTTGGCACGAATGTCCTCGATTGTGCCCGAGGTGACGGTGGAAAGGCTGGCATAGAGCAGGGCGCGTGGATCGTCCTGATTGGTGTTGCCGTCACGGCCCTGCTCGGCCCGCGCCGAAGCGAAGGCCGAAAGGTCGTTCAGGCCGTCTATCGCGGCACGGCGGGCGATGCGCAGATAGATCACCTTCTCGCGCTCGGGATCCATCATCGAGGTGATGTCGCCCAGCTTGTCCTGGCTGATCGACATGTGCAGCGCGATGACGCCGGAGACAAAGGAGTCCGCGAACTGGCTGGCATAGGGCGAATAGAGGTAGCGCTCGACATACTGGGTGGAAGCAAGGGCGAAACGTGCCGCGTCGCCTTGCGCGACTGCAAGGCCGACCGAACGGCGAAGTGCCGCTTCCTCGACCAGCGTGCCGGGGCTGAGCAATCTTGCCTCGTCGAGCAGACCGAGTGCGGTCGCCGGTTGATCGCCGGCAAGCAGCGAGCCTTTGACCAAAGCGAGGAAGGCGCCGAGATCCGGAGGCAGCGCCATGGGATCGATCGGCCTCAAGGCTTCGATAGCCTTGCCGGGCCTGCCGTTGAGGTACTCAATCACGCCTTTTGCGATGGCAAGGCTTTGCGGGTCCGCCGTAGCGCGCGACGTGGCCGCTTCGACGGTCACCGGGTTGCCGCCGCTCATGCCGTAGACAAGCAGGGCCCGAAAATTCTTGGGATCCTTGTAGTCCTCGGCATTCGCCGCGCGCAGGCGCGCATCCGTCATCTCGAGCAGCTTGGCCTGCATCGGCAGGGCGGCATGATCGCCGGCGGCTATGCGGTCCTGGATGAGCTGCAGCGAGCGCACCAGCTGATACGGCTGCAGGGCCTCCTGGGCGAAACCAGTGGACGGGTGTCCGCCGGCCAGCAGCAACAGGCCAATCAACCGGCGGGTGACGGCCGCTCGCTTCATCCGCCGGTCGCCATCAGGATCTCGATGCGGCGGTTCGCGGCCGCCAATGGATCGGCTGCTATTTTCGGCTGGCGGTCCGCGAAACCGGCGACCTCGGTGATGCGGCGTTCGTCGACGCCGCCGCGCACGAGCATGTAGTACGCGGAATGCGCGCGCGCCGTCGACAGCCGCCAATTGTCGTAGCTGTCGCTGCGGAACGGCCGGGCATCGGTGTGGCCGTTGATGCTGATGGTGCCCTTCTGGCTGTTGACGATGCGGCCGATCTTCTCCATTGCCAGCACCAGTTCGCGTCTCGGCAACGCCGAGCCGACCTCGAACATGCCGAAGTCGAGCTGATCGGTGATCGAGATGACGACGCCCTTGTCGGTGGCTTCGACCGAGACGCCGTCGTGCAGCTTGTCGCCAGGCTTGAAAGCATCGGCCAACTGCCGCTTGACGTCGGCCGCTGCCTTCACGGCAGCAGCGGTTGGCGGCTTCTCCCCGATGTCGGGCTGGACGGCCTTTTGCGCCTCAGGCTTAGCCTTCGCTACCGCGGCCTTGGTGCCGTCCGGTTTGGTCTCGCCGGCCAATGCCGTGGCAGGGTTCGCGGCCTGTTTACTGGTCGCGTCCTTTGCCAGTGGCTCGAGCGGTGCCGCGACAGGCGGCACGGCTTTGACTTTGAGCACCTGCGTTTCGGCGGTCTTGTCGCCGGGCTTGGCCGGATCGCCCTCGATCTTGGTGCGCTGGGCGCTGGCCTCGGCGCCGGGCGCGGCGACCTGCTGCGACCAGAAATCCGGCTCGAAAGGATCGCGGTAGGAGGCGCCACCGGAGGCGCCGGTAGCCGGGCCGGCAGCCTGCACGCCGCCATCGCCTTTCTGGCTGACATTCTGCATGACGCCGGTATCTGTGGCGATTTCCGAAAGCACCGCGTAGGGGTCGGCGAAGAGATGGTCGTCGGAGTGTTCCGCCTGCTGTGGCTCCTGCTTGTCCTGCTTGCGCTCCGACGCGCCCGCGCCGGCATTGCCGTTCTGTCCGGCTTTGCTGGTCGCCTCTTGCGGATCGTCGGCCGTCAGTCCCATGGCGCGCGGGCCGTCGCCGAGATCCTCCAGGCCCTTGCGGCTCGAATTGCGGTCGACCAGCTTGACCGGGTTGAAGTAGCTGGCCACGGCTGCCTTGGTCTGCTCGTTGGCGGCGTTGATCAGCCACATGACCAGGAAGAAGCACATCATGGCCGTCATGAAGTCGGCGAAGGCGATCTTCCAGACGCCGCCATGGTGGGCCTCGTCATGGTCGTCATGACTGCGCCGCACGATGATGATCTCGTGGCGGCCCTGATCGGCGTTGGCGACGCTCATGCCAGGACCTCCGAGAGGGTCGTCGACCATTCGGCCATGCGCGTTTCGAACACCGCCTCGTCGATAGCCACGGTCAGGTCGAAGCCTGGGGCCTCGACAAAATCGAGATTGGCGGCGCGGGGTCCGAGCGATGCCTTCAGTGTTTCGAACATCGAGAGCGGGCCGCGCACGACGATGCGCACAGCCTCGGCGTCGCCAACCGCTTCGCGGACGGCGTCTGCCAACGCATCGATCGAACGTTTCTGCAGATCGTCGCTGACGATGCCGCCGATGATGCGGGCGACCGTGCCGGCGACAAGTCCGGTCACGCGCGCCTCCATCGCATCAATGTGCAACGAGACCGCCTTGCCGACATCGTCGCCAAGGCTTTCGAGAAATATCCTTGTTTCCTCAGCACTGGCCTGGCGTTCGGCTTCGAGCGCGGCGTCATGCGCAGCCGCCAGGCGGCCCTCCAGCGCTGCCTCCGCCTGGGCAACCGCCTCGGCGATCAGCGTGCCGATATCGGCTTGCGGCGCCGGCGTCTCGGGCTTGTGTTCGGGATCGACTGCTGCCCGGGGCTGGCCGGCACGCTGCGCGCGCGTGCCGAAATCAGGCAGAAGGTCGAAGAGGGCTACGGAAGGCATGGTTTACACCGCCACTTCCTGGGAAGCCCATTTGCGCAGGATCTGCGCGGTGCGCTCCTCGTTGAGGTCGACCATCCTGGCAAGCCGGTCCTGCGGCGCCGGCCGGATCTTCTGGCGAAGATCGTCGAGCGGAGTGGGGCCTGGGCGTGTGCCTGGCAAGGCGCCAACCGCGGCATTGTCGGTGGCCGCCATTGCCTCCGGCGTCGGCAGCGAGCGCTGGACGTCGTCGAAGCTGGGACCTGCCAGGGCTGGAGCAGCCTTTGCCGTCAGCGCCGCGGCCATCGGCCTCAGGCCGAAGAAGGCCACCAGGAACACCACGACGATGAAGGCACCTGCATTGATCATCGTGCCGGCATGCTGGCCGATCGAATCGAGCATTCCCGCCTGCGGGATCGCCTCGCCATCCAGGCCATCGATGAACTCGACCGCCGAGACGTCGATGATGTCGCCGCGCTTTTCATCCAGGCCGGTGGCGGATGTAACCATCTTCTGGATCTCGGCGACGCGCTTGGCGATCTGCTCCGGTGTGGCGTCCTTGCCGAGGATGGTCGTCAGCCGCTGCTGGTTGACGACCACGGCAATCGACATCTTGGTGACGGTGTAGCCGTTGGAGACGGTGGCGATCTTCTTGGAATTGATCTCGTAGTTGGTGATCTCTTCCCTGCGGTCGTTCTGCGAGGAGGATTGCGGGCCATCGGTGGCGGTTGCCTGGGTCTCGGGCAGGTTCTGCTCGACGCTGGCCGGAGTGGAAGCCTGCTTCTGGTTGTTGTTCTCGTTGGCGCGCACCGACTGCACCGAGCGCTCGACGCGGGAATTCGGATCGAAGATGGTCTCTTCCGTCTGGCGGGTGTCGGTGTTGACCTCGGCCTTGACGCTGGCGCGGAAATTGTCGGGGCCGAGATAGGCCGTCAGCGCACGGCGGATGTTGTCTCCGATCTGCGCCTCGACGGTCTGCTCGACGCCGAGCGTGCGGGCGGCGCTGGTGTTGGAAGGGTCGTCGCCCGCAGCCAGCAGATTGCCGCTGGAATCGAGCACCGTCACCTTGTCGGCCGACAGGCCGGGGACGGCGGCGGCGACGAGATGGCGGATCGACATGGCGCTCTTTTCGGCGTCGATGCCGGCGTAGCGGATGACCACGGAGGCGGAAGGCTGCTGCTCGTCACGGCGGAAATTGGCGCGTTCGGACATGACGATGTGGACCCGCGCCGCCTTGATGCCCGATATCGACTGGATGGTGCGGGCGATCTCACCTTCCAGCGCGCGCACGCGGGTGATCTGCTGCATGAACGAGGTGAGGCCGAGCGAGCCGACATTGTCGAACAATTCGTAGCCGGCATTGGCGCTGGTCGGCAGGCCCTTTTCGGCAAGCAGCATGCGCGCCTGGGCGGTGGTGCCGGCCGGCACCAGAACCGAGGTTCCGTCGGCGCCGACATCGAAGCCGATGCCGGCTTCGCCGAGCACCAGGCCGATCTGGTTCACGTCGGCGCGGTCGAGTCCGACATAGAGCGTGTCGTAGGCGGGGCGGTTGAGATAGACCGAGGCGATGCCGATGACGCCCATCACCAGAACGGCGATGCCCGCCAGCATGGCGAGGCGCTTCACGCCAAACCCGCGGAGATTCGAGATGATGCTCTGGATCTGTTCCGGCACGGTTCAACGACTCCCAGCATGATTGTCCGCCGGAACTCTAGTCTTCGAAGCTTGTGCGAAAATGAAATCGGGCCGCGCTTGCGGCGCGGCCCGTCAATCGGAGTGCGAAAAGGAGGCGCCGGTGGCGCCCGCGATTAGTTCTTGAACAGCGACAGGATCGACTGCGAGGAGCTGTTGGCAATCGACAGTGCCTGGATGCCGAGCTGCTGCTGCACCTGCAGGGCCTGGAGGCGGGTCGATTCCTTGTTCATGTCGGCGTCGACGAGCTGGCCGACGCCGCGGTCGATGGAGTCCATCAGGCTCTGTGTGAAGGTCTTCTGCAGGTCGATCGAGCTCTTGGCCGAACCGATGATGGTGGCGGAATCAGTCAACTGGGCCATGACCTTGTCCATCATGGTGACCATCTGGGTGATGATGCCGTCGGTCACCCCTGGGGCCGTGATGTCGAGGTTGTAGGCGGAAATATTGTCGACCTTGGTGACCGCTCCCGCCGCCGTCTGGCCGGCAGTGTTCGCGGCGATATCCGTTCCTCCGCCCGCGATCACGCCAGCATAGGCGTTGTCATACAGGGTCTGGGCGGCGCCCGTGGAATAGATGGAGGTCTGGCGATCGAGGACGCCCTGGTTCTTGACTTCGGCGGCAAGGCCGTAGTCGAAAAGCTTGGTGCCCTCGACATTGATGTTGATCGTTCCGATCGAGACAGCGCCGGATGAAGAGCGATTGAATGAGGACACGATCTGCGAGTCGGGCTGGACGCCATCATTGGCGGACGTGACCTGCTTGGAGGTCACCGCGAGGAAATTCGAGCCGGAGAAGGTGGCCGCATCGGCAAAGGACTTCATCTGCGTTTGAAGCGCCTTGATCTCGGTCTGGGTCTTCGCCTTGGCGGCATCCGTCTGGCCGACCATGGACAACACCTTGGTCTTGATCTGGCCGATCGTCGTCAGCACGTTGGTGATGCCGGTGTAGGCGGCATCGACTTTCGAGGCGCCGAGGCCGAGTGCATCCTGCACCGTCGACAGGGCCGAATTGTCCGAGCGCATGGTGGTGGCGATCGACCAATAGGCGGCGTTGTCCGAAGCCTGCGAGACCCGATAGCCGGTCGATATGCGGGCCTGTGTCTGTTCGAGCGACTTGTTGGTGGCGCTGAGGCTTTGAAGTGCGGTTAACGCCGAGGCGTTGGTCATGATGCTCGCCAAGAAAGTCGCTCCTTCTCAAAAGCCGACATGCTCAGACATGCCGGATGGGCCTGTTCAACGATTGGCATCGTGCCGGTCGGACCGATTCGCCAACTGTCGTAAGCTATTGGTTAACCATAACTAGCGCGGCATGGTTAACAGCCTGTTAAAAGCTGGCTTTTGAGAGTTAAGGATCGAGGATTGTGCGGGGCTGGAGCAAACGCAAATAGGGCCGCGCTTTTGGCGCGGCCCGAATTTCTAGTGCGAACTGTGGTTGAGCGGAGGCGATCAGCCGCGGAAGAGCGACAGGATCGACTGCGAGGAACCGTTGGCGATCGACAGCGCCTGCACGCCGAGCTGCTGCTGGACCTGCAGGGCCTGCAGACGGGTCGATTCCTTGTTCATGTCGGCATCGACGAGCTGGCCGACGCCGCGGTCGATGGAGTCCATCAGGTCCGAGGTGAAGGTCTTCTGCAGGTCGATACTGCTCTTGGCGGCGCCGAGCGTGGTGGCCGAGTTGGTCATATCGGCGAGCGCGGAGTCGATGACGGTCAGCATCTGCTTGATCTGCGAATCGCTGGCAGCCGTGCCACCCGAGAAGATGGAAAGCGAGGCGGCCGAATAGGTGTCGGTGGCCAGTGCAGCCGCCCCTAGAGCTGTCTGCGTGCCGGAGACCGCTGCGGCCACACTGCCGTCGCTGCCGAGGCGGTACGTGTCAAGGATGCCCTTCGCGAGGCCCGAGGTGGTACCAGCTTCATAGAGCTTGATGCTTTCCACCTTGACGTCGATGGTCGAGATCGAAGATGCGCCGGCCGCGTCACGGTTGAAGGCCGAAAGGATCTTCACATCGGCAGCCGTCGTGGCTGTTGAGCCGCTGTCTACGGACAGCATGTTGGTGCCGGAGAAGGTGGCGCCGTCGGCGTAGGACTTCATCTGCGCCTGAAGAGCGGTGATTTCGGTCTGGGTCTTTTCCTTCGAGGCGTCCGTCTGGCCGTAGGAAGCCAGCAGCTTTGCCTTGATCTGGTTGATGGTGGAGATCGCGCTGTTCATGCCGGTATAGGCGGTGTCGACCTTCGAGGCGCCGAGGCCGAGAGCGTCCGAAACGGTGGACATTGCCTGGTTGTCGGAGCGCATCGTGGTGGCGATCGACCAGTAAGCGGCGTTGTCCGAGGCCTGCGAGACGCGATAACCGGTCGAGATGCGGGCCTGGGTGTCCTGGAGGGATTTGCTGGTGGCGTTAAGGCTCTGCAGAGCCGTCAACGCGGCGGAGTTCGTCATGATGCTGGACATGGTACTCGTACCTTGGTTTTTACAGGTGTTTTTTTGACATACCGGGCCTCCCGGTATGACGGTGCGGCATCATGCCAATGATCTCTGAAATCGATCACCCGCCATCTGCGAGCGAATATGCGGGCAAGTCCCTACCAAAGGGCTAAACCGGACGGTTAATCGAAAATATATTGCTGGAATTTCGAGCCGGCGCGGCAGTGTCAGTTGAAGGAGCGCACCAGGCTGCCGACAAGCAGGTTCCAGCCGTCGATCAGGACGAAGAACAGGATCTTGAACGGCAGCGACACCACCGTGGGCGGCAGCATCATCATGCCCATCGCCATCGTGATGGTGGCGACGATCAGGTCGATGACCAGGAACGGCAGCACGATCAGGAAGCCGATTTCGAAGCCGCGCCGGATCTCCGAGATCATGAAGGCGGGCACCAGGATGCGCAGGTCGACGGTGTCGCGCGAAACGGTCTGGCCGCGCTCGCGGGCGAGATCGGCGAAGAGGTCGAAATCCTTGTCACGCACATTGTGCAGCATGAAGGTGCGGAACGGATCGGAAATCTTGTCGAAGGCTTCGGTCTGGGTGATCTGGTTGTCCATCAGCGGCTTGACGCCGGTGTTCCAGGCCTGATCGAAGGTCGGCGCCATGACATAGAAGGTCATGAACAGCGACAGCGAAATCAGGATGAGGTTTGCCGGTGTCGACTGCAGGCCGATGCCGGCGCGCAGGATCGAGAAGGCGATGACGAAGCGGGTGAAGCTGGTCACCATGATCAGCAGGCCCGGCGCGACCGACAGAACAGTCAGCAGGCCGAACATCTGGATGATGTAGCCGACGGTGGTGCCGTCAGCCTTGCCGATGCCGCCGAGATCGAGCTGCTGAGCCGCCGCGATGGAGGTGGCGGCGGCGATCATGGCGGTGGCGAGAAGGAACTTTCTCATTCGAGCAGCAATGTCCTGATGAGTACCTGTTTGGCGTGACCCTGGCTGCGGATCGCGGCGCGTTCTTCGAGGTCGGCCTTCAGGTGCTGGTAGCCGCTGGCTCCCTCGATCTGATGCATCTTCAACGTGCGCACCAGGGCCAGGAGATCTTGGTGGATGTCATCCGACATTGCCTGTGGCTGCGGCGCGTCATAGACGACGGACACCTCCATCCTGATCCAGGTGCCGGCAGGCGAGGCGATGTTGGTGGTGATCGGCGCCAGCACGACAAGCATCGGGCCCAGGCCTGGTTGCTCGGCTGCGGCGGGCTGCATGATCTTACCTTCGTTCTCAGGCGCGACCGGTACCGAGGCCGGTGCGCCGACGCCCTTGAGATAACCGCCGGACATCCAGCCCACGCCAATGGCGGCCGCCGTCACAAGCAGCAGCATGCCGGCCTGAATGACAGGGGAGGGACCCTTGCGCGGCTGAACCTGTTCAATATTTGCCACGGCGCCCTGCCCCGATCCTAGAACGGAAGAACCTGGTCGAGGATCTGCTGGCCGTAGGCAGGTTGCTGGACCTCGGTGATGCGACCGCGTCCGCCGTAGGAGATGCGGGCCTCGGCGATGCGTTCGTAGGGGATGGTGTTTTCGGCGCCGATATCGGCCGGCCGCACGATGCCGGCGAGCGTCAGCACCCTGAGCTCGGCATTGACGCGCACTTCCTGCGATCCGGTGATCATCAGATTGCCGTTGGGCAGCACATCGGTGACGATCGCCGCGACATTGAGTTCAAGCGTTTCCGAGCGCTTGATCTCGCCGTCAGCCGTCGTGTCGGTGGTGGAGCTGAGAGCCCCGGCGCCCTTGCCGGCGGTGCTCCACTTGTCCCACTGCGCGCTGAGGTCATAACCGAGCTTGCGATTGGCGGTGCGGCTCCTGTCGTTCTGGTTCTTGAAGTTGGCGCGATCGTTGATCTTGATCTTGACCGTCAGGATGTCGCCCTGGGACAACGCCCGCGGGTCGGTGAACAGCCGGCTCTGGCGGTCGTCCCACAACGAGAATTTCTTGACCGGCACTGGCGGCGTTTGCGGATATCGATAGAGCGAGCCGGTGCTGCCGCCATCGATGCCGGAGCCGACCGGGGACAGGGCCGGCTCTCTGCCGACCTCCTTGAGGTTGGTTCCGCAACCGGACAGCATGGTAACCGCGCACAGGACAAGCATCTTCCGGATCATGACGGATCTACCCTTCGGGCTGCGCTGGCCATAATGCCGGTGAGCGTTGCCGCCGCCTTCTGGTCCATTTCGTTGAGGATGACGCTCGCCTTGCGTGAATCGAGCTTCATCAATATAGCCGCAGCCAGGTCGGCGTTGACGATGGCCAGCCGCTCGGCGGCGGCGTCGGGTTTCATACCGGCGTAGATCTGGACGACGCCGTCCTCGGCCCGGGCCAGGAAAACCTCGCGCCGCTTCAGCCAGGTCTCGTATTCAGCTTTCTTTGCATCAAGAGCTTTCATGCGCTCGTCAATGCCAGCCTGGAGCTGCTTCAGTTCCTGCGCCTGCAGGACATAGCGGCGGTCGCGGGCGGCGTCGGCGATGTTTGAGCAGAAGCGCTCGATCTCGCTTTGGTCCGGCGCCTTTTCCCGTGTCAGTTGCTGCGGCGCCGCCGCCACCTGTGCTCCCGGCAGGACCTGGCGGAACGTCTCCTCGCCGCGCGCGGTGCCGCCGGCAAAGGGCAGAGCCGCGAGAAAAGCGGTCGCAAGCAGGATCGCGGCTTTGCGGTGTCTGTCGTGGCGTGGGAAGGAGCGCTTCATCGGCATCGCCTATTGCAGAACCAGGTCGGCCTGCAGGGCCCCGGCCGACTTGATGCCCTGCAGAATGGCGATGATGCCGTCCGGCTTGACGCCGAGGCGGTTGAGGCCGGAAACGAGGGTCTGGAGATCGGGTCCGTCAAGCACGGCAACGCGGGCGTCGGGCCGGCTGGCGTCGATGGCGGTGAACGGTTCGATCGCGGTCTCGCCCTTGGAGAAGGGTTCGGGCTGCACGACGCGCGGCGCTTCGGTGATGCGCACGGTGAGCGTGCCGTGGCTGATGGCGACCCGTGAGATCTTGACGTCATTGCCGATGACGATGGTGCCGGTGCGCTCGTCGATCACGACACGGGCCGGCGTGTCGGATTCGACCACCAAATTCTCGATTTCGGCATAGAAGCGCGCCGCCGAGACACCCTTCGGCCTTCTGATCTGGACGGTGCGCGAATCGCGCTCGGCCGCCACCCGCATGCCGAAGCGCTGGCCGGTGTAGTCGTTGATGGCATCCGCGATGCGGATAGCGGTCGAGAAATCGGGATTGCGCAGCTGCAGCGTCAGGATCGCCTGATCGTCGAATTCGGCTTGGACAGCACGCTCGACGATGGCGCCGTTGGGCACGCGGCCGGCGGTCGGCACGCCTTGCGTCAGCTGCTCGGCCTGTCCTTGCGCGGTAAAGCCGGACACGATGACCGAGCCCTGGCCGACGGCATAGATTTCGCCGTCCGCCGCCTTCAGCGGCGTCATGATCAGCGTGCCGCCGGAAAGCGAGGTCGCGTCGCCCATCGAGGAGACGTCGATGTCGATGCGGGCGCCCGACTGCACGTAGGGCGGCATGTTGGCGGTGACGATGACGGCGGCGACATTCTTGGCGCGCGCGCTGCCGCCTTCGGTGGCGATGCCGAGGTTTTCGAGCATCGCGCGGATCGACTGTTCGGTGAATGGCGAGTTGCGCAGGCTGTCGCCCGATCCGGCAAGGCCGATGACCAGGCCGTAGCCGACGAGCTGATTGTCGCGCGAACTCTGCAGCTGGGCGATGTCCTTGATACGCGAGGCGACCTGGCCCGGCGGCAGCGAACTCGGCCCGGTCGAAACCCGGAACATGCGGCTTGTGGTGGCCGGATCATATTCGGGATCGTTGTAGACGCCGCCATTCTTGGCGGCGAGCTCGCGCTTGGCCTTCGGCGTCAGGCCGTCGGCCAGCGCCGGCTGCAGGCCAAGCACGGCTGCCAGGATCAAGGTAAGCCCGCGCATCATGAAGCGCTGACCTGGATGGTTCCATCCGCCATCACCGTGCCGGACAGGATTTTGCCGCTGTCGATGTTGCGAACCTTGACGAGGTCGCCCGCGGCTCCTGGTTGCAGCGTTACGGCGGTCGCCGAGATCGTCAGGCCGCCGGCGATGAAGAAGATCTGCACGGAGGCACCCTGTTCGACCAGCCAGGCCTCGCGGATGGCGGCGGAGGGAATGTAGCGGCCGGGCAGCAGGGTGCGCTTGGCGACCTTGCCATCCAGTTCCTCGGCCCGTGTGGCGACCGCCTCCGGCTTGTGCTTGCCGACGGTAAGGGTGACCTGTTTCAGGGCAGCCAGGTTGATGGTCTCGCCGGGATAGATAACCCGGCTCGGAATAAGCACCACCTCGCCGCCAGCTTGATTGCTGGCGATCCGGGTGGCCGACTGGTTGGCCGATTCCTGGGCAAAAGCCGGCATCGTGCCGGTCACCAGCGCAAGGACGAGCGCGGTGCGGCGGAATGCAGACAGGAGGCCGGGCGTCGACATCATGCGTTACCTGATGTTCTTGGAGACCACGGAGGCCATGTCGTCGGCGGCCTGGATGACCTTGGAGTTCATCTCATAGGCGCGCTGCGCCGAGATCAGCTCGGTGATTTCCTTGACCGGGTCGACGTTGGAGGCTTCGAGATAGCCCTGCTGGATGGTGGCAAAACCGGGATCGCCAGGCACGCCGACGTTCGCCGGCCCCGAAGCCGTGGTTTCCTGGAACAGATTGTCGCCGAGCGGCGCCAGGCCGGCCTCGTTGGCGAAATTGGCGATCTGAAGCTGACCGAGGTTCTGCAGGTCGGTCTGCCCGTCGATGCGGGCGAAGACCTGGCCGGTCTTGTTGACGATGACCTCGACGGCATCAACGGGAACATTGATTGCCGGAATGACCGCAGCGCCGTCGACCGTCACCAGCTGGCCGGTGGCGTTGGTGTTGAGAGCGCCGGCGCGGCTGTACAGCGTGCCGCCGTCGGCACCCTCGATCTGGAACCAGCCCCTGCCGGTCAGCGCCAGGTCGAAACTGTTGCCGGTGCTGGTCAGTTCGCCCTGGGTGTGCACGTTGCGCACCGCCGTCGTCTTGACGCCGAGGCCGATCGAGACGCCCTCCGGCACCAGCGAGGCGTTGGAGCGGTTGGGCACGCCTTGCGTGCGGTCGACCTGATAGAGCAGGTCGGAGAATTCGGCACGGGCGCGCTTGTAGCCGGTGGTGTTGATGTTGGCGATGTTGTTGGCGATGACTTCCAGATTTGTCTGCTGGGCATTCATGCCGGTGGCGGCGATGGCGAGTGCTTTCATGTCGGAATTCCTCAGATGCCCATTCGACTGACTTCGAGATAGGCGGAGACCACCTTGTCGCGTATGGCGACGGCGGTCTGAAGCGCCTGCTGCGCGCTCATCACGGCGTCGACCACCTGGCGGGTGTCGGCATCGCCCTTGAGCGCCTGCATCGATACCTGCTCGGCATTCTGCATCGTGTCGACGGTCTTGGAGGCTGCCTGGCTCAGCGCCTCGGCAAAGGAGGTGCCGACATTGCCACCGGCCGACGGTGTCGCGCCGCCCTGGAGCAGGCTTGTGGCGGCGTCATCGCCGCCGATCGACGGCTTGAACTGAAGGGCTCCGATACCGCTGATCATTACTGGTTCCTCATCAGGTCGATGGTCATGGAAATCAAGTCGCGGGCCTGCTTGACCACCTGAAGGTTGGCCTCGTAGGAGCGATTGGCCTCGGTCATGTCGGCCATTTCGATCAGCACGTTGACGTTGGGCATCTTGACGTAGCCCTTCTCGTCGGCGGCCTCGTTGCCGGGCTGGAACTCGACTGGAAAGTCACTGGGATCTCGATCGATCGAGTTCACTGCAACCGTTGAACTGCCGGAGGCCCGGTCGAGCTCGGAGACGAAGCTGATGGTCTTGCGGCGATAAGGGTCGGAGCCGGGCGCGGTGCCCGTCGACTGAGCGTTGGCGAGGTTCTCGGAAACCACGCGCAGGCGTTCCGACTGGGCGCCGAGGCCGGATGCTGCGACTTTGAGGGCTGCGGTCAGTGCGTCCATGGTCAGCTCTTCACCGCCATCATCATCATCGAATGGAACGCCTTGACGATCGCCGTGTTGAGCTCGAAGGACCGGCGCACCTCGCCGGCCTTCAGCAGTTGGTCTTCCAGCACGACCGAGTTCTTGGACGGCATGACAACGCCGTCATCTTCCTGCGGCTTGATGGTGAAGCCGGCATTGGTCGCTGCATTGCCGAGATGGCCGGCCTGGGTGGCCTGCAGCGATACGGTGGCGCGGTCGAGCACCTTTTCGAATGGCTCGACGTCGTTTGCCGTATAGCCTGGCGTGTTGGCATTGGCGATGTTGCCGGCCACGGCCGACTGGCGCACGGCCAGCCATTGCGCTTGCTTGGCGGCGAGGTCGAAAAGGGAAACGGGCTCCATGGGAATCTCCGAGCAGGTACCCAGAGACTAGGCCGCCAGTCTTGCGCGGGCCTTGCGGATGGCCGGAAGCCGGAGATCGTTTATCGGGACAGTTCGATCACCTGGTCGGCACTGGTGACCATGACCCATTTGCCGTTGCGCTGCTCGATGGAGGATACCTTGCTGGAATCCGGCAGTATCGAGCCGCGCTGGACCATCCAGAGGCCAGCGTCGTCCTGGATCATGGCGCGGCCGTTGGCGACATGAACCATGCGGAATTTCGCCGCGTCGGCCGGAAACGGTTGCTCGTCGGATGCGGCTGCGGGATCGGCATCATCCCGCACCGTCCCCGTGGCAAGAAGATCGAGATTGGCCGCGGGAACGTCCTTTGCCGTCAGCGGCGCGCTGCGTTCGGCGACCACGCCGCCGCCCGCTCGCCCGGAATTAGAGCCTGTGCCGCCGAACTTCATCGCCTGGACGCCAAACTGGTCCTGGTTGAAGAAGATATACCAGGGGAACAGGGCGCAGATCAGGCCGAGCGCGATGCCGAGCGCGGCAATGACGAAATCGCTGCGTCGGTCGGACTTCTTCTCCAGTCGGGGAAACGGCGCCTTTGGCGGCTGCGGCCATTCGGTGCGCGGGAACAGGCCGTCGATCAGCGATTCCCGGCTGGCCTGCGTCATCTCGGCAGCCACCGCCTGGGGAGCCCGGGACAGAGCGGGTTCGACGGGCCTGGCCAGATCAGGATCGGCTTTGCCAGCCCGTGGCAGGATTGGCTTGACGGCTCTGGCCAGAACGGCCTCGGCTTTGGCCGCGATGGCACGGGCGGCCTTTGCTTTGGCAGTTCTCGCCGTGTCAGCCTCTGCCTGCTGCGCGGCATTGGCCTCGGCGATCATGTCGCGCAGGATGCGCTCGGTGTATTCGCGTTCAGTCTCCGGCATCGGCGTTCAGCTTGCTCTTGAGGTGGCGGGCGAGATCGGAGAACGGGTCGGCTGAGGGGCGATCCTTCGGCCCTTGCGTCAGCGCTTCATAGATCAGCGGCACCTGGCGCACGGCGATGTCGAGTTCGGCATCGACGCCGCCCTGATAGGCCCCGAGCAAGCGGATATCGCGTGTGTCCTCGAAGCGCGAGATCATCGACTTCAGCCTTGTCACCAGCGCGCGCTGTTCGACGCTCCAGGCCTTTCCGGCCAACCGCGATATGGACGACAGCGGGTTGACGGGGGGATAGCGACCCTGTTCGGCGATCGTGCGGTCGAGCACGACATGGCCGTCGAGGATGCCGCGCACGGAATCGGCGACCGGGTCGTTGTGATCGTCGCCGTCGACCAGTACGGAAATGATGGCGGTGATCGATCCCTTGCCTTCCGTACCCGGCCCGGCGCGTTCGAGCAGCTTGGGCAATTCGGTGAACACCGAGGCCGGATAACCGCGGGCGACCGGCGGCTCGCCGGTTCCCGTCGCCACCTCACGCAAGGCGTGAGCGAAGCGGGTGATCGAATCCAGCACCAGCAAAACGCGATGCCCCTGGTCGCGAAAATGCTCGGCGACGCGCATGGCGGTGTCCGGCGCACGCCGGCGCATCATGGCGCTTTCGTCGCTGGTGGCGACGACGGCGATGGTCTTGGCCATGCTGTCGCCGATCGTGTCCTCGAGGAATTCACGGACTTCGGCCGCGTTCGCCGATGAGCGCCACCACGACGGTATCGAATGCGTCGGCTCCGGCGAGCATGGCGAGCAGCGTCGACTTGCCGACGCCGGAGCCGGCAAAGATGCCGAGGCGCTGGCCGAAGCAGAGCGGCGTGAAGATATCGATGACCTTGACGCCGGTCATGAAGGCAGTGCCGACGCGTTGCCGCGCCATGGCGCCCGGCGTCGTCTGGGCGCCGCGCGATGTGTCGTCTCCCCGGGCGAGCGGCGGGCCGCCATCGATCGCCCTGGTGAGTGCGTCGATGGTGCGGCCGCGCCATGAGGCATGCGGTGCCACCACAAGCGGACCGCGGCGGAACACGGCATCACCGATGCCGGAATCGGCGCTGCGTTCGAAGGGTGCCACGACGGCCTCGTCGCGGCCGATCTTGACGATCTCGCCGCGGCGCGCACCGGCATGGCCGGGCTGCTCGACGATGTCACCCAGCCTGGCGAAGCTGGAAAGGCCGTGCACCTTGTAGTGCGTGGGCGTGACTTCGATGACGCGGCCGCCGCGCTTGAGCAGTGCCTCGGCGTCGGCGAAACGCCGCCAGACCCGTTCCAGGGCGGCAAGCCGGTCTTCCGGTGCCGGCTGGAGTTGTCTTTCGAGTGCCCGCAGGGATGGCTGGTCGAGCGACATGGACTATTTCGAGCCGAGCGTCTTGATCGCCTCGTCGGTGGACGAGTCGGTCTGGCGCATCAGGGCGGCCGTGTTCTCGAAGGCGCGCTGGACCATGATCAACCTGGTGATCTCCAGCACCGGATTGACATTGGACTCTTCGAGAAAACCTTGGGCAACGCCGATATCGGAGCGATCGGTGACAGGCTCCGGGGTGCGTGCCGGAACAATGCCGGAATTGCCATAGCGGACGAAGTTCGCGCCTGGATCGAAATTGTAGAGGCCGATCGATCCGACAAGCTGATCGTTCTGGCGCAACGAACCATCGGCCCCGGCCTTGGGCGGACCGTTGCGGGGGTCAAGCTGGATCGGCGAGCCGCCGGCATCGAGCACCGGGTGGCCTTCGATCGACATCAGCTCGCCGTTCTCGTTCATCGAAAAACGGCCGTCGCGGGTCATGACGGTGCCGACCGGCGTCTCTATAGCGAACCAGGCATCGCCCTGGATGGCGAAATCGAAGGGATTTCCGGTCTCGCTCAAGGCACCGTGGGCGCCGGAAAGGTAGGTCTTGCCCGGGGAGGCGAATGACACCGATTTCTGCCCGGTGCCAGAGACGACGTCCTCGAACTTCACGCCGGTGGCGCGAAAGCCGATCGTGGAGGCGTTGGCGACGTTGTCGGCGATGGTGTCGAGGCGCCGCTCGAGCGCGATCTGCGATGAAAGAGCGACGTACAGGCTGTCCCGCATGATGGTCTCAGAACCTCAGTTTCTGCATGGCCATCATCAGGTCGGTGGAGATGCCGACGGTGAGTGGCTGGGCAAACAGCACGCTGACCGAGGTGACGGCCGATGAAGTCGGGTTGTTGATCTCGTACATGCTGGTGAAGCGCGTCAGGAACTTGCCGAGTTTCTCGGGGTCGGAGAAATCCGAGATGTCGAGTTTCTGCTCGAACAGCTGCGCCTGCTTGTCGACATCGGCGGTGGCGAAGGAATCGGGCAGGCCGAGCACGGTGCGCACGACACTGGCAAGCGCAGTGTCGGCCAGCACGTCATACCAACTGGTGATGGTTGGGGCCTTGCGATCGAAATAAAGCGCCAGCCGCACGCCCTGGTTGGTCTGGCCGGCATCCTCTTCGAGGGTCTGGCGCATGTATTTGTCGACGGTCGGCTGCTGCGCCGGATTGATGGTGGTGGCCGCTTCGCCGTATTGTTCGAAGTTGAAGGCGGCGGCCAGCCCGGCATAGGCCTTGTTGGTCATCTTGTTGGCGACGCTGTCGGCGTCGCGAATGCCACCGGCAAGAACGTTGCGGATGAGGTCCTTGCTTTCCGTCGCCGGGTCCAGTCCGTAGGCCGAGAGCACGTAGTTGTACAATCGGCTGTTGGCCATCAGGTCGTCGACGGATTTCACGTTCGTGACGTTGGCAAGATAGTACGCGGTCTCCGACTTGATGTAGTCCGCATTCGGCGCGATCAGGCCAAGCGCCGACTCCGTCGTATAGATTTTCGGCGTGTCTTTCTGCACTTCGTCGCGCGACGTTGTCTGATCGCCATATTGGGCAAAGTTGAAGGCCGTGACGAAGTTGGCGTACCGTTTATCCGTCAGCTTGTTTGCTGGGCTTTCGGGGTCGCTGACGCCGCCCTCGAGCATTGTGCGGATCTGCTGCGGCGTTTCGGTTGACGCATCAAGTCCGTAGGAAGCCATGGCGAAGGTGAGCAGGCGCTTGTCCGCCATGAGGTTGTCGATCGACGTCACCTTGGAAATGTTTGCCGCGTAATAGTCGGCCTCGCCCTTGATATATTGCGCGCTTGGCTCGACCAATGTCAGTCCGGCTCCGGCCATGTATCCTTTCGGCACCGCCTGCTGGACATCGTCGCGCATGGTCGTCTGATCGCCATACTGGGCGAAGTCGAAGGCTGCGACGAATTTGGCGTAGCTCTTGTCGGGCAGTTTGTTGGCAGGACTGTCGGGATCGCTGACGCCACCTTCGAGCATCGCCTTGACGGTTGCGGCAGGTTCGGTTGCGGCGTCGAGTCCGAAAGCGGCCATCGCATATGTCAGCAGGCGGCTGTCGCCCATCAGGTCGTCGACCGATTTAACCTTGGCGATGTTGGTGACGTAGTAGGCGGTTTCGCTCTGGTAGTAAGGGAGCCCCTTCTGCGAGGCGCCGATCTGGACTTGCAGCGCATAGTTGCTGGTCACCAGTTGCTGCGCCTTGTTGTAGACAGTCGTACTGGTGCCGTTGGCGGCGAAATTGAAGGCCCTGACGAATTCGGCGTAACGCTTGTCGGTCAGCTTGTTGGCGAAGCTGTTGGGATCGGAGACGCCTTCTTTGAGTGCCTTGACCATGAAGGCCTTGGCGTAAGCCATGTCCTCGAGCCCGTAGGCCTTCATGGCATATTTGAACAAACGGTCATTCTTGACGAAATCGTCGATCGATTTCACCTTGGTGATGTTGTCCAGATAATACTTGGTGTCGCGATCAACCACGGGCTGCTGCTCGATCCTGTCGATCGACTTTGAAATGTCCCTGGTGATGAGCTGGTAGCTGGTAAAGGTATTAAGCAAAGAGGTGCCTCCGGCCGAAGCTATGTCCGGACAATACCCCTACTTCCTTGCGCGAAACTGAATCGTCTCCGACGCCTTCGATTCAAGCCTCACACAAGGCACGGGGGCTATCCCTAGCTCCTGATGTGAAATGCGGAAGGACCTGTCGTGGGCATTCTGATTGGACTGGTGGTAACGCTCGGCTGCGTCCTTGGCGGCTTCATGGCCATGGGCGGCCATCTTCACGTGCTGATCCAGCCCTGGGAGGCAGTGATCATCTGTGGTGCGGCTTTTGGCACCTTCCTCGTCGCCAATCCGATGAAGACGGTCAAGGATACCGGCAAGGGCATTCTCGAAGCTTTCAAGCAGGCGGTGCCGAAGGAACAGGACTATCTCGAAACGCTCGGCGTGCTGCACTCGCTGATGCGCGAGCTGCGCTCGAAATCCCGCAGCGAGGTCGAGGCGCATATCGACAATCCGGAAGAGTCGGCGATTTTCCAGGCGTTCCCAACCGTGCTGCATAACCACGACCTGACGCATTTCATCTGCGACTACTGCCGCATCATCATCATCGGCAATGCCCGCTCGCACGAGATCGAGGCGCTGATGGACGAAGAAATCCAGACCATCAGGTCCGACAAGATGAAGGCCTATCACGCGATGGTGGCGGTGGGCGATGGCCTGCCGGCGCTCGGCATCGTCGCCGCCGTGCTCGGCGTGGTCAAGGCGATGGGCGCGCTCGACCAGTCGCCGGAAATTCTCGGCGGTTTGATTGGTGCCGCACTTGTCGGAACGTTCCTCGGCATCTTCCTGTCCTATTCGGTGGTCGGACCGGTCGCCACCAAGATCAAGACAGTGCGCGAGAAGAAGAACCGCCTCTATATCATCGTCAAGCAGACGCTGTTGGCCTACATGAACGGCGCGCTGCCGCAGGTGGCGATCGAGTTCGGCCGCAAGACCATCTCGTCCTATGAACGGCCGACGATCGACGCGGTCGAGCAGAGCACGATGAATACCGGCACCGTCGAAAAGAAGGCCGCCTGAACGATGCGCGACAGATCGGTCCCGGCACTGTCATGACCAGCCTGGGCAGTCCAGCGGAAGCGCGCTCGCTGATCATCGAGCGTCTGGTCGGCGACAGCGGCGAGGCCGCGCAGGTCATCGACGCAGGCCGCGCCATGGCCGAACGCGCCGTGCCGCTGCTGCAGAAAACCCTGACCAGCGAGTTTGGCGTTCCGGTCGTCGTCGATCTCAAAGCGATCGAGGTCAGCCGCGTTCCCGAGGCGCGTTCGCGTGCCGGCGACACGTTTGCGATGACCGTGATCGGCTCGTCGGCGTCCTCCGATGCGATGACCCTGGTGATCGATGCTCCGGCGATCGCCATCATGGTCTGCACGCTGTTCGGCGGCGACCCGGATCTGCCGGCATCGCCGATCGAACGCGATCTGTCGCAAATCGAAATCGATGTTTCGACCATGGTGTTCCAGCAGGTCGCACAGGCCCTCAACGGATCGGGAAAGCGTTCGCTCGACCTGCGCCTGCCCGCGCCGCGGGCAATGTCGGGCACCGAGGCGAAGCGGTACGTGCTGCGCGATGGCGCGGCAATCCGCATCGTGCTTGGCATCTCGACGCCGGCCGACAGTGGCACCGTGACGGTGACGATGCCGCAGCGCGTCGTGCTGGCCAGCCGCGACGGAGCCGTGCCTGTCAGCGACGACGATCACGGCCCCAGCTGGCGCGCCCGCTTCTCGGAAGAGGTGATGCGCTCCACCGTGGCGCTCGAGGCCACGATGCCGCTGGCGCGGCTGACGCTCGGCGACCTCGCCGGTTTCGAAATCGGCGATGTCATCGAATTCGAGGAAACGGCCCAGTCCCAGGCGCGTCTCAGCGCACGGGGCAAGACGCTGTTCGTATGCGAGTTCGGCAAACTGGGACAGAATTACACCGTCCGGATCAGGCAACCTTACGATGCCGGGCAGGACTTTATCGACGGGCTGATGCCGGCTGCCGCCGGACGCGCCTGAGCATTTGGAGACGATCATGGCCAAAACCAAGGCGGAAGCCGACCTCGACCAGCCGGACGAGCAACTCGACCGTGCCATCGAAGAATTGCGCGGGGTCCTGCATGAAGAGGAGCAACGCCCCGATGCGGCGTTCAGGGCGGCCTCGTCGGCCAATTCGAGCGTGATCATGAACATCCCCGTCGATGTCCAGATCATCCTCGGCAGCACCGAGATGCCGGTCTCCGATCTGATGGCGCTGCAAAAAGGGTCGACCGTGGCGCTCAATCGCCGCATCGGCGAACCTGTCGACGTCGTGGTCAACGGCCGAAAGATCGCGCGCGGCGAGATCACCGTGCTGGAAAGCGATCCTTCGCGCTTCGGCATCAGGCTGACCGAAATCATCGCCGGCACGAAGGGCGCCTAGACATGGTTTGCGGGGCTTGCCGGTGGCAGCGGAGGCGAGTGGCATGACGACGCCGGTGACCTTGACCCGCGCGCAGAAGGCGGCCGCCATACTTGTGGCGATGGGCAAGCCGTCGGCCAGCCGCCTGCTGAAATTCTTCAAGCAGGAAGAACTGAAGGCCCTGATCGAGGGCGCCCGGCTGCTGCGGACGATTCCACAAAGCGATCTTGAGCGCATTGTCGCTGAGTTCGAGGCCGAATTCACCGAAGGGGCGGGATTGCTCGATTCCGCCGACAGGATGGACACCATCCTCAACGAATCGCTCTCGCCCGAAGAGATGAGCGCGATCATGGGCGACAGGAAATTCGAGGTCGCACCGGAAGGCCCGCCGCCGATCTGGCCCGAGCTCGAAAAGCTCGAACCGGCGCGGCTTGGCGCCTTCCTGGCCGGTGAGCATCCGCAGACAGCGGCCATGGTGTTGTCGAAGCTGGCGCCGCAGGTGGCGGCGAGCGTGCTGCTGACACTGACCAAGCCGATGCGTGGAGAAATCATCAAGCGCATGGTGACGATGGCCAATGTTCCCGACGCTGCCGCCAGGATCGTCGAAAACCGGCTGCGCACCAGTGTGCTGGCCGAAACCTCGACCAAGGATACCTCGGCCGGACAGGCGCGTGTCGCCAGCGTCCTCAACGAACTCGACAAGCCGCTGCTCGAGGAGGTGATGCAGGATCTGGAAGCCGCCGGCACGCCTGATCTCGACGGCGTGCGAGCCCGGCTGTTTGCTTTCGACGATCTGCCGCTGCTCACCCAGAAAGCGCGGGTGCTGCTGTTCGACGGGCTATCGACGGAGCTGGTCACGCTGGCCTTGCGTGGCACGTCGGCCGCCCTTGCAGAATCGGTGCTGTCGGCCATCGGCGCCCGCTCGCGGCGCATGATCGAAGCCGAGCTCGGGCAGGGCTCGGACGGGATCCCCCTCGCCGATATCATGGCGGCCCGCAAGACGATCGTTACGACGACGATCCGGCTGTCGCGCGAAGGCGCCTTCGAACTCCCCTCGACCCAAGACGCCGCCTAGGACCGCGCCATGGCTGACGCGGTCGACAAGGATTCGAAAACCGAAGAGGCGACGGAAAAGAAGATCCGCGACACCATCGAACAGGGCAAGCTGCCCCATTCGCGGGAGACAGCGCTCTTTGCCTCGTTCGTTGCCATACTGGTGTTCACCGTCTTCTACGCCAAGGATGCGATCATCGATCTCGGCATGTTCCTGTCGATGTTCCTGGAGAAGCCGGAAGCCTGGCCAATGGACACCGAGACCGACGTCATCGCGCTTTACAAGATCGTCCTGCTCGAGGTCGGCCGCGCCGTCCTGAGCTTGATGGTGCTGCTGACCGTCGCCGGCGTCGGCGCCTCGGTGTTCCAGAACATGCCGCAATTCGTAGGCGAGCGGGTCCGGCCGCAACTCTCGCGCATTTCGATCGCCAAGGGTTGGAACAGGCTGTTCGGCATCCAGGGTTGGGTCGAGTTCCTGAAGTCACTCGGCAAGGTCGGGTTTGCCATCGTCGTGCTGAGTTTCACCCTGTCGGAAGACCACCGCAAGCTGCTCGCCGGGATGATCACCAATCCGGTCGCCTTCGGTCTCGTCATCCGCGGCATCGCCGTCGACATCCTGGTGGCCATCGTCTTCGTCATGGGGCTGATCGCGGCAGTCGACATCGTCTGGTCGCGCTTCCACTGGAAGCAGGATCTGCGCATGAGCAAGCAGGAGGTCAAGGACGAGTTCAAACAGTCCGAGGGCGACCCGATCGTCAAGTCGCGGCTGCGCTCCCTGGCGCGCGACCGGGCGCGCAAACGGATGATGACGGCGGTGCCGCGCGCGACGCTGATCATCGCCAACCCGACGCACTTCTCGATCGCGCTGAAATATGTGCGCGACGAGGACTCGGCGCCCATGGTGCTGGCCAAGGGCCAGGATCTGGTGGCGCTCAAGATCCGCGAGATCGCGCGGGAACACAACATCCCGGTCTTCGAGGACGTGGCGCTCGCCCGCTCCATGTACAAGCAAGTTTCGGTCGATAATGTGATCCCGTCACAATTCTACCAGGCCGTCGCCGAACTGGTGCGGATCGTCTACTCGAAAAAGGCTGAGCGCAGACAGATTTCATGAACCGGCAACCGCACGCAAAATCCCGCGAGATCATCGTCGCCAGCGCCATCGAGCAGGTGGTGGGCGAACTGAGGCTGATCGATGTCGCCGACTACATCGCCTTTATCCGGCTGGAGCATTTCGCATGCCTGTCGGACCTGGTCGATTCAGCGGTTGAGTTGTTCTTCATGCCGGGCACTCTGCGGCTCGGCCATGGTGGTGAGGCGCATGTCGACTGGAGCGGGAGCCCGCGCATCGTGCTCGATCTGGAACTGAGGCCGCCCGGCGTCACCGTCTATTTCCAGCTGACGCTGAGCGAGCTCGGCGCGTCGGTGGCGGTCAACTACGTATCGTTCGAGAAGCCGGGCGAAGACCCGGAGCGCAACACGGCGCTGCTCGAAGCGGTGATCGAAGAGGCGCGTATCCGCAAGGTCGAGCCGCTGGCCTATCGCTGATCGCTTTCGAATTCCTCTATTCGATCAAGCCCAGCCGCAGCGCCTTGGCAACGGCCTGGTTGCGATTGACGGCGTTGAGCTTCTGGGTCGATTGGGTCAGATACTGGTTGGCGGTGTGCACCGACAGTTTCAGGAGTCGCGCGATCTCCTCGCTGGTGTTGCCGTTGGCGGTCAGCTTCAGGCATTCGAGTTCGCGCTTGGAGATTGCACGCATGCGGCCGGCATCGCCCGGACGGATGCGGGCGACGGCGGCGAACAGCGAAAAGCAGCGGGCGTGTATTTCGTAGAGCGCATCCTGCTGCAAGGTCATCTCCGAGCCCAGGAACACGACAAGACCGCATTGGCCGCGGTCGGCGTGCACGGGAAAAGCGATGCCGCTGGTTCCGGGCACCAGCGCCGCCATCCGCTCGGTCCAGGCGAAATCGCCAAACAGCTCCGCCGTGGCAGGGACGCCGTCATCCGTCCACCAGCGCGGTTCGGTCGAGATGCGGGTGTGGCGCACGATCTCCTCGCCGTTGGCGCCTGAGATGAACTTGGTCGCCACCGCAATGCCGGGATAATCGGAATCGAAGCATGGCACGAGCCGCGCCCGCTCGGGCGAGGGGCTTACGAAGAAGAGGCCGAAAGCCGAGGCATTCATGTCAACGGCGATCCAGCGGCAGCGGCGCACGGCATCGGGAATGGTGACCGCGTGATGGGTTTCGGAGCCAAGGGTGAAGGCCCCGAACGGGTTGCGCTGCTCGTTGAAAAGGGCTTCGGCCGTTTCCTTGATATCGGCGTGTTTCAAATGATGCCGCTCCTGATCGCCGTGGCGATGGCCATCGCGCGGTTGCTGGCCGCGAATTTTTGGATGGCGTGGGTGATGTAGCTGTTGACGGTGTTGGAGGAGACGCCAAGGATGACGGCGACCTCGTCGGTGGTCTTGCCTTCGGAAACCCAGAACAGGCATTCGCGCTCGCGATCCGACAACGGGTCCTGCATGGCGGCGGCGGCAATCAGTTGCGGGATGTGCGAGAGCGCGTAGCAGCATTTCAGCTGCGCGCGCATCAGCGCCGGCTGGTCGATGCTGCCGGCGGTCGCCGCAGAGAACAGGGCAAACAGGCGCTGGCGGCCGACATTGAGGCGCAGCGAATAGATCTCGGCATGGCCGAGCACGTCGAGAAGGCGGGCTTCCTCGCCGGTGACCAATCCGTCTGCTTCTGGTGCTTGAGATGCCACCAGCGGCTGTGGGCGGATGCCTGGCGCGACGGTGAGCGCGCCTTGCGCAAGCCCGGCGATCAATCGCTTGCCGATCAGCTCGATGGCATCGAAAATCCAGTTGGAGGAGACGATGCGCGCATCGTTGCGGTCCTGGTCGTGGACGATGGCGACCAACATGTAGCTGTCGGCGCCGATCTCGGCGGTCAGTTGCATGAAAAAGCTGGTGAGATCGCCGCGCGACGTCAGGCGCGAGCCCAATGTGTCGGATTGAAGACGTGCGGCGGGACTGCTCATTCTTGTTGCTTTTGGCCGGAATCGTTTCTGCTGTCCGGATACTGGAAGCCAGCCGCCGAACCCGAATACGCATTACTTTGACGAAGACACACGCGTGGCGCAGGGCTGCACCGAACCAAATCCCGAATCCATTCAGGGAACGCGAAGCCGTCCGCGTCTGGTGCCGGAAAAGCTCCGGAACAAAAGACTTTGGGTGGTCGCCGCGCCCCCCAGGACCGGCTGATTCGGGTCTAATCTACCCGCAGTTGAATCTGACATCAAACGCGATTTGACAAAATCGAATCCGGTGGACTCATGTGCGACTCACAAGTCGGTTTTCGCGCCCTGGACAGAAGACCGGGACGCGAAAGTCTTCGCCGGCCACCTCGGCGGCTGGTCGATTTCGCCAGGCTCGGGAGCATTGGACAGACGGGCGCGCCGGTTGCTGTGCCGAAGGCTGGGGCCCTGGCCCGATAGTGGGAGCCGGGCGATGTTGCCGCCCGGTCCCGGTGGTCCTTTGCTTATGCCTGTCGTTGTCCCAAAACCGCCAGATGCTCCTGGACGACAGGCATTTACCGATCCTCGAACCCGGTCAGCACGCCGACCGCGTTGATGCCGATCTCCTCGACGGCATAGCCGCCTTCCATGATGAACAGCGTCGGCAGGCCGAGCCTGGCGATGCGGCGGCCGATCTTGGGATAATCAGACGTCTTCAGCTTGAACTGGCTGATCGGGTCCTTCTCGAACGTATCGACACCCAGCGAGACGATGACGACATCCGGTGCATAAGCGGCGAGCCTGCCGCAGGCATCCTCGAGCGAGGCGTTCCATGCATCCCAGTCGGTGCCGAAGGGCATCGGATAATTGATGTTGAAGCCTTCGCCGGCACCCGCGCCGCGTTCGTCGGCATGGCCGAGGAAGAACGGGTACTCGACCATCGGATCGCCATGCAGATTGAGCACCTGGACGTCGGCACGGTCGTAGAAGATCTCCTGCGTACCGTTGCCGTGATGGTAGTCGACATCGAGGATCGAGATGCGTTTGGCGCCGTGGTCGCGGAACCATTGCGCGGCGACGGCGGCGTTGTTGATGTAGCAGTAGCCGCCCATGAAGCCAGCCCCGGCATGGTGGCCGGGCGGACGGCAGAGCGCGAAGGCGGAAGCCTCGCCATCCTTGAGCAGGCCGGCGGCGGTCAGCGCTACGTCGTAGGAAGACTTGATCGCGGCCCACGTGCCTTCGACGAAAGTGGCGCCGGCATCGAAGGAATAATAGCCGAGCAGCGCGTCGACGCGCTTTGGCGGCACGTCGCCGCGCAGGCCGCGCGTCGGCCAGGTGAAGGGCATCGCCGTGCCTGTGAGGCCTGCTTCCAGCCATTGCGGCCAGACCGTCGGGAGAAAGTCGATATAGTCTGATTTGTGGATGCGCTTGGCGGCGGCGAGGTCATGTTCGTGCGGCGCGATGATGGGACCCAGTTTCTCGCTTTCGACCCGCGCCTTGATGAATTCGGCCCTCGATGGCTTTTCGAAACCCGGCACGATGGCTGATGTGACCAGTTCCATTTGACCGGCATGGCCGGCGTGAAGGGGGGAGAAAACAGTCTTCATAAATTCCTCTCGAAGTGCGAAATCAGTCAAGATTCAAGATTGAGATAAGGGCTCACCAGAGCGAGCCACATTCTTTCCACATCGTCCTCGATGAGGTCGTATGTCTTGCGGTCTCTTTTCAGCCCGACAAGCCGGCAGGCGTGCCCGACGTCCATCATCAGCACGCCGAGCCGGCTGGCGATCTTGTCTTCAAGCGCCGGGTTCACATGCTGCAGCCATGCGGCGTAGAGCGCGATGATCTGCTCGTCATATTCGTTCTGGATCGGCCTGAGGTCGGCGTTGCCTGAAATGGCCTCGATCACCGGCATCAGGCTGGCGTTTTCGAGGTAGAGTCTGGACGTGTCGATGAAGAGCTTGCGCACTTCCTGCCGAAACTCTTCACGGTTGGTGGGCGGGGCGACCTTGATACGCTTGGCGATCACCTCGGGAAAGGATGACAGCCAGCGCCGGGCGAGGTCCAGAAGAATGGCTTCCTTGTTGGGAAAGTATTGGTAGATCGAACCAACCGACAAGCCTGCGCGCTGCGCAATGGCGAGCGTCGTCGGCGTCTTGGTTCCTTGCTCCCGCGTCAAGACCAGCGCTGCGTCGAGAATCCGGTCGACCACCTTGCTGGAGCGTTGTTGCCGCGGCTGTTTGCGCGGTTCGAGCGCTATCCTGGTTTTGCGGTCGAGACTGCGCTTCACCGTCCGATGTCCTCGTTCCCCGCCCGGTCTCAACATGGTGGGAGCTTGCTGTCCACGATACATTCCAGATTCGGTATGTTGACAAACGCGAATAATCAGTCGCATTCTTTATCCACGCTGCCTCTTGGGATGACAAGGGGAATTTCCAAGACAGCGCGCTGGCATTCTTTTTCGTCCCATGGCGCCGCTCCGGTGGAGTGGCAGGTCGTTGGCCAAGAGGTTGTCGGTCTCAGTCAGTCGTCAAAAGCGCGGAGTCGCGATGTCTGTCACAGGTGCAGGTCACAATGCGGATCTGATCGTCATCAGTGGTCGTGTACTGACCATCGACGACGACAATCCCACCGCCGAGGCCGTCGCCGTCAAGGACGGCGCAATCATCGCCATCGGCAGCCGCGCCTCCATCGAAGAGTTCAAGGGACCGGCCACCAAGGTAATCGACGCCAAGGGCGGCTCCGTCCTGCCGGGTTTCATCGAAGCCCACATGCATCTGTTTTCGGGCGGGGCTGAACTTGCCCACCTTCAACTCACCGGTATCCATGGCTTCGAGGCGCTGCAGAAGGCGATCCGCGACTATGCGCCTACCCGGCCCGACGCGAAGATGCTGGTCGGCCAAGGCGTCGACTATACCGTGCTCGGCAGCGAGCGCGTGACGCGCCATCACCTCGACGCCATTTTGCCCGATCGTCCGTTCTGCATGGCGGCGCCCGACCATCACACCATGTGGGCCAACACCAAGGCGTTGGAAATGGCCGGCATCCTGCAGGGGCGCATGCTCGGCCCTGGCAATGAGATTGTCATGGGTGACGATGGACTGGCCGCCGGCGAATTGCGCGAAGGCGAGGCCTTTGGCCCGGTGCTCGACCTTGCCGGCGAAAGCCGGGTGCGGCTGGGGCTGTCGACCGGCGGCGAGCCGGACCCGATGCCGACGGCGGCCGAGCGGGACGCCGACCGCGACATTATGCGGCGCGGGCTCGCCTGGTGCGCCCGCCACGGCATCACCTCGATCCAGAACATGGACGGCAACCTCTATCAGCTTGAGCTGCTGGCCGAGATCGAAGCCGAGGAAGGCTTGCCCTGCCGCGTCAAGATCCCGTTCCACTACAAGAATTTCATGACGCTCGACATGCTCGACAAGGCATCTGGTATGGCCGAAAGCTATAACAGCGAATGGCTGTCGTCGGGCATGGTCAAGGTGTTCTACGACGGGGTGCTCGATTCCTGGACAGCTGTCATGGTCGAGCCATATGCCGACCGGCCCGACTGGGTGGGCGAGCCGCTGTTCACGCCGCAACAATTCATCGATCTGGCCGTCGCGGCCGACAGGCGCGGGCTGCAGATCGCCGTGCACTCGATCGGCGACGGCGCGGTGCGCGCGGTGCTGGACGGTTATGAGGCGGCGCAGAAGGCGAACGGCAAGCGCGACAGCCGTCACCGGGTCGAGCACATCGAGGTCACCACCACATCGGATGTGCCGCGTTTCGCAGAACTCGGCGTCATTGCTTCCATGCAACCGCCGCATCCGCCCGGCGCCATGGATTTTCCGCTGGAGCCGACGGTGTCGCGCATCGGGCCGGCACGCTGGCCGCTGAGCTATGCCTGGCGGACCTTGAAGGATGCCGGCGCGCATGTCGTCTTCGCATCCGATTGGCCGGTGTCGCCGATCGATCCGATCCTGGGCATTCAGGCGGCAGTGTTGCGCAAACCATGGGCAGAAAGCGACCCGGATCAGAGTTTCTCGCTGCATGAAGCGATCGCCGGTTACACGATCGAGGGCGCCTACGCCGAATTCGCCGAGCACCGCAAGGGCACGCTGAGATCGGGCTACATGGCCGATCTGGTGGTTTTGTCGATGGATATCGAGAACACCGCCCCGGCCGATCTGCACAAGGTGCGGCCGGTGACGACGATTTGCGGCGGCAAGATCACCTATCAGGCCTGACTATGGCATGGGGCTTGCAGGCCTCAATGACTGACTGAACTGTGACCCAATGCCGGGCTTGCCAACCCACCGGCCATGTGGTCACATCGAACAGGGGAAGAGCTCCGCCAGCAAGAGCGGGGTCAACAGTGAGGCGTAATCGTGCCGGACAAACCGGATCGGAATGCGATTGAAGTAGTAAACGTCAGCAAAATTTTCGGATCAGGTGAGGGGCAGGTGGCTGCCCTCGACACGGTCTCGGTATCTATCCGCGAGAACGAATTCTTCACGTTGCTGGGGCCATCCGGCTGCGGCAAGACGACGTTGCTCAGGCTGATCGCCGGCTTCGATTTTCCAACCGCCGGTGAAATCCTGCTCTACGGCCAGGACATCGCGCCGCTGCCACCCTTCAAACGGCCGGTCAACACCGTTTTCCAATCCTATGCGCTGTTCCCGCACATGACGGTCGCCGACAATATCGGCTTTGGCCTGGAAATGCTGGGTAAGCCGAGGGCCGAGATCAAGGCGCGCGTCGCCGAGATGCTGAAGCTGGTCAAGATGGAGGCACTCGCCGGTCGTCGCACCAGCCAGATCTCCGGCGGCCAGCAGCAGCGCGTGGCCTTGGCCCGCGCCTTGGCACCGCAGCCGAAGGTGCTTTTGCTCGACGAGCCACTGTCGGCGCTCGACTATAAGCTGCGCAAGGAGATGCAGATCGAGTTGAAGCGGTTGCAGCACGAGACCGGCATCACCTTCATCTTCGTCACCCACGACCAGGAAGAAGCGCTGACCATGTCCGACCGCATCGCGGTCATGTCATCGGGCAAGATCCTCCAGGTCGGTTCGCCCTGGGATATCTACGACAAGCCGGCCGAACGCTTCGTCGCCGACTTTATCGGTGAAACCAACTTCCTGACGGCCGCCATCAGCGAGATGGCCAACGGCAAGGCGCGCGCCACGCTCAAGTCCGGTGCGACCATCGAGGCGACCGTGGCCCAGGGTTTCCAGCCCAAGCCCAATGCCACGGTCGTGGTTCGGCCTGAACACGCCAAGCTGACCAAGGCCAAGGGCGAACTGTCGGGGAGGGTCGATAATATCGTCTATTTCGGTACCGACACCCACATCCATGTTCATCTCGACAGCGGCGAACTCTTCACCGTACGCCAGCAGAACACGCGCAGCGCGGGCTGCGGTTTCGAGAAGGGCGACGCGGTCGGCATCCTCATCGGCAGCGATGCCGCCCAGGTCCTGAAGGACTGACGATGGCGACCGCGGAAGAAGTCGCCAAGGCAGCGGAGCGGCGCGATGTCCGCGACCGCTGGCTTTTGTCAGCGCCAGCGCTGCTGGTCATTTTCCTCGCCGCGACCGGCCCCTTGCTGATCGTGCTCGTCTACTCGTTCCTGACGCCAGGCTCCTATGGCGACGTGAAGTGGCAGTTCTCGCCGGAAGCCTGGATAGCGGTGTTTCTGGAACGCGATATCTTCGACGACACGCTTTCGATCGCCGCCGCCCACGTCACCATCTTCCTGCGCTCGATCAAGCTCTCGGTGGTGACGACGATCGCCACCTTGGTGCTTGGTTTCCCGACCGCCTATTTCATGGCGACGCGCAGCGAAAAGACCCGCGATCTCTGGCTGTTCCTGATCACCATTCCGTTCTGGACCAACCTTTTGATCCGCACCTTCGCGGTGCTGCAGATCATCCGCAACGAAGGCATCATCAACACAATGCTGCTCAAGCTCGGCATCATCTCGGCGCCGATCCAGATCCTCTACACCGACACGGCGATCCTGATCGGCATGGCCTATGTCTACCTGCCGCTGATGGTGCTGCCGATCTACGCCAGTATGGAAAAGCTCGATTTCCGGCTGGTCGAGGCGGGCTATGACCTTTACGCCACGCGCTTCCAGGTGCTGCGGCGGATTATCTTTCCGATGGTCAAGCCGGGCGTCATCGCCGGCTCCATCCTGGTCTTCATTCCAGCGCTTGGCGCCTATGTGACGCCGAGCGTGCTTGGCGGCGGCAAGAACATGATGCTGTCCAACCTGATCGAATTGCAGTTCGGGCAGGGCCGCAACTGGCCACTCGGCTCGGCGCTGTCGATCGCCGTCATGATCATCGTCATGGTGGCGCTGCTTGCCTATGTGCGCAATGCCGGCAAGTCGGGGGTGCGTCATGGCTAAGAACTTTTCCATCAAGCACCAGCCAGGATTCAGCGCGATCGCCGCGACCTGCTTTATCGTGCTGTATCTGCCGATCATCGTGCTGGTCATCTATGCCTTCAACGCGGCGAGCTCGACCTCCGAATGGGGCGGCTTTTCGCTGAAATGGTTCCAGTCGGCATGGCAGAACACGCAGGTCGTCGATGCCACGCTGCGTTCCTTCCAGATCGGCTCCATTGCGGCGGTGCTCTCCACGATCTTTGCCACCATGGCGGCGCTCGCCACCACCCGCACCGCGTCCTATCCCGGCCTCACCTTCAAGTATGCGGCGATCAACCAGCCGCTGATGGTGCCCGAGATCGTCACCGGGGTGGCGCTGCTGATTTTCTTCTCGCGCATCAAGATCTTCACCGGCTATTCCGGCATCGGCTATCTGGTCGCCGCGCACACGGCGTTCTGCATTCCCTTTGCCTATTTGCCGATCCGGGCGCGGCTTGAGAATATGGACCTGACGCTGGAGCGTGCCGCAGCCGACCTCTACGCGACGCCCTGGAAGACGTTCCGGCGCATCACGTTGCCGCTTCTGTGGCCCGGCATCCTGGCCGGGCTGATGCTGGCCTTCGTCATCTCGCTCGACGACGTCGTCATCACCGAGTTCGTCAAATCGGGCGGCCAGGACACGCTGCCCACCTACATGCTCGGCCAGATCCGCCGCGGCATCACACCCGAGATCAACGCGATATCGACCGCCTTCCTGCTGCTCTCGGTTGCCATCGTCACGTTGTTTTTCTTCGTCAGCAGGAAACGAGACTGAACCGAAAAATGGGAGTTAAAACCATGAACTGGAAGACAACAGCAACCGCCATGGGGTTGGCGTTGCTCGCCTCGACGGGCCTGGCCCGCGCCGACGGCGTGCTCAACATCTACAATTGGGGCAACTACACCAGCCCCGACGTGATCAAGAAGTTCGAAGCCAAATACAACGTCAAGGTGACCATCACCGATTACGATTCCAACGACACCGCGCTGGCCAAGGTTCGCCAGGGCGGCACCGGCTTCGACATCGCGGTGCCGTCGCAGACCTATGTGCCGATCTGGATCAAGGAAGGTCTCCTGCTCGAGACCGATCCGGGCAAGATGGAGAACTTCAAGAACGTCGCGCCGGAATGGGCCAATCCCGAGTTCGATCCGGGCCGCAAATATTCGGTGCCGTGGGCCTGGGGCACGATCGGCGTCGTCGTCAACACCGATGCCTACAAGGGTCCAGCCGACAGCTGGGGCATCGTCTTCAACACGCCGGACGAGCTGAAGGGCAAGGTCAACGTCGTTCCGGAGATGGGCGACGTCATCTTCGCGGCGATCAAATATGTCGGCGGCCAGCAGTGCACCGACGACAAGGCGGTGCTGAAGAAGGTGCGCGACCTCCTGGTGGCGGCCAAGCCGAACTGGATCGCCATGGAATACAACACCATCGAGAAGATGGGCGCCGGCGATTTCAAGGCGACCAGCGACTGGAACGGCTCGGCACTGCGCCAGCGGCTGGCCAATCCGGCCATCCACTACAACTATCCGAAGGAAGGCTTTGGCCTGTGGAGCGACAACGTCGTCGTTCTGAAGGAAGCCAAGAACGTCGACAATGCCAAGCTGTTCCAGAACTTCATCATGGATCCGGAAAACGCGGCGGGCCTCTCGGCCTTCCACCGCTATGCCAACGCCATCACCGGCTCGGACAAATACATGCCGGCGGACATGAAGGATGCGCCGGAAGTCGTCATTCCGGCCGATGCCAAGCCGAAAGGCGAATTCCAGAAGATGTGCCCGCCGGAAACGCAGGAACTCTACACCAAGATCTGGACCGAACTGCAGAAGTAACCGCTGCATGAGAGACCCGGCGGCACATGCCGCCGGGTCTTTTCTTTTCCGGGAATGGCCTTTCATGGACTCCTATCGCAACAGCGATCCGCGGCCGCCGATCATGCAGGGCTCGCCGCCCGCCATGGTGCCGCCGAAGCTCGACTGGGACCGGCCGCCATGGAACCGCTGGGCGTTCCAGCACATCCGTGAAATTCTGCCGACCGCCGAAGTCTGGCGCGGCAACGGCCATCGCCGCCGTCTCGAACGCGCCGAGGTCGATCTTGACGGGCTGGCGGTCGAGGACAGCGAGGGCAAGCCGACGACACTCGCCGGGCTGCTCGACGAGACCTATACGGACGGTTTTCTGGTGCTCAAGGACGGCAAGGTTGCCTATGAGCGCTATTTCAACGGCATGGACGAGCGCACGCTGCACCTGTCGCAGTCGATGGCGAAGTCCGTCACCGGTTCGGTGTTCGGCATACTGGTCGGGCGCGGCCTGATCGATCCGGCCAGACCGGTAAGCGACTACCTGCCGGAACTCGGCGCTACCGGCTGGGCCGGCGCCAATGTGCAGCATGTGCTGGACATGACCAGCGGCGTCCGTTTCTCCGAGGAATATACCGACCGCTATTCCGACATCGGCCAGGTCGATGTCGCCACCGGCTGGAAGCCGGTGCCGCTTGGCAGCGATCCGGATTTTCGCTGGCCCTCGCACATGTTCGAACTGATCCTGGGCTTGAAGGAAACGGTCCGTCCGCACGGGGCTCAATTCGAATACCGCTCGATCGAGACCGATGTGCTCGCCTTCATCATGGAGCGGGTGACAGGCAAACGGCTGCCGCAACTGGTTTCGGAAGAACTCTGGCAAAAGCTCGGCGCCGATGAAAGCGCCTGCTTCACGGTCGACAGCGCCGGCTATGCGGTGGCCGACGGCGGTTTCAACGCGACGCTGCGCGATTATGGCCGCTTCGGCCAATTGATCCTCGACAATGGTGGCGGCGTCGTGCCGGCCGGCTGGGTCGAGGACACGCGCAACGGCAGGCATGGGCCGGACTTCAGCCCCAGCCTGCCGGAGGGCAGCTATCGCAACCAGTTCTGGATCGAGGACCCGCGCTCGCGCGCACTGATGTGCCGCGGCGTGTTCGGTCAGATGATCCATATCGACTGGAACACCGGAATGGTCGTGGTGAAGCTTTCGACCTGGCCGGATTTCGCCAATGGTGCCTATTCCATAGCGACGCTGAAAGCCGTGCACGCTATCGCCACGGCACTTCGCTGAGCCCCCACAAAGAAGAAACGACCCGGAAGGAAACGCCATGACCGGCAAAACCGTGTTCGAGACCCGCTATGGCTTCCGGCGCAACCAGGTCGTGCTCGCCAATTGGCGCGAGAACCCGTTCAACCGGTGGTCGTTCCAGAATCTCGGCGAACTGGTGCCGACCGCCCGGGTGACGGCGACGTCGGGCGTTGTCGAAACCCCCGTGCGCGATATGGGCGGCCTGCTCGGCGAGAAGGTCGCGATCGCCGGCACACCGGAGACAGTGGCTGATTTTCTCGCACGTTCGAGCACCGACGCACTGACGGTGATGAAAGGCGGCAGGATCGTCGGCGACTGGTTCGCGCCGCATATGGATTTCGGCGCCCGCCACATCATCTTTTCGATCAGCAAGTCGCTGACCGCCATCATTGCCGGCATACTGGAAGGCGAGGGGGTGTTCGACCCGGAAGCGCCGGTGACGGCCTACATCCCCGAAGCCGCCGGCTCGGCCTATGGCGATGCGAGCGTGCGGCATGTGCTCGATATGAGCGTCAGTCTCGATTTCGAGGAAGCCTATCTCGATCCGGAAAGTGCTTTCGCCCGCTATCGCCGTGCCACGCTGTGGAATCCGGGCGGCGGTACGGAGAGCCTGCGCGAATTCATCCTGACCCTGCAACGCCTTGCAGAGCCGCATGGCCAGACCTTCCGCTACCGCTCGCCGAATTCCGACCTGCTCGGCCTGCTGCTCGAGCGTGCGTCGGGCCAGCGGTTCACCGACCTGATGCGCGAGAAGCTGTGGCTGCCGCTCGGCGCTGTCAGCGAAGCCTCGATCGGCGTCGACATGGAGGGCACGGCGCGCACGGCCGGCGGCATTTCGGTGACGCCGCGCGACCTGGCGCGTGTCGGCGAGATGATGCGGCAAGGTGGCATGGCCAATGGCCGCCGCATCGTACCGGAAGCCTGGGTGCGCGACACGACCAGCACTGGCGGCAGTGCGGACGCCTGGCAGCGCGGCGCGATGCTGCCACTGTTTCCCAAGGGCCGCTACCGCAACAAATGGTACCAGACTGGACACGAGAACGGCGCCTATTGCGGCATCGGTATCCATGGCCAGTGGCTGTATGTCGATCCCAGGACCGAAGTGGTGATCGCCAAGATGTCGTCGCAGCCGCAGCCTGTCGACGATCCGCTCGATATCGAGATCGTCGCGTTCTTCGAGGCGCTCAGCCGGATAATCTAGCGCGGCTGTCCACCACATTAGCATACGCTTTCCTGTGGACCCGCCGGGCTGATCGAAGCGCGGCGGTTGGCGGGCCGGACGTCTGCGCCTATGGTCGCCGCTCTTTGGATGAGAGCAGGAACGACATGGCATCCGACATCAAGCGCATTGCAGCCATCATCGCGGCCGAGATCAGCGCGCGGCCCGAACAGGCGGCCGCGGCGATCGAACTGCTCGATGAGGGCGCGACAGTGCCGTTCGTGGCGCGCTACCGCAAGGAAGTCACCGGCGGGCTCGACGACACGCAATTGCGCGATCTTGCCGAACGCCTTGCCTATCTGCGCGAGCTCGACGCGCGCCGCGACACCATCCTTGGCTCGATCCGCGAACAGGGCAAGCTGACCGAGGAGCTTGAAGGCAAGATCGTCGCCGCCACCACCAAGGCGGAACTTGAGGACATCTACCTGCCCTACAAGCCCAAACGCCGGACCAAGGCCGAGATCGCCAGGGAGCGCGGGCTGGGGCCGCTGGCCGAAGCCATCTTGGCGAACCGCTCATTGGTGCCTGCCGAACTGGCGCTGGCCTATGTCAACGAAGAGGTGGCCGATACCAAGGCGGTGCTCGAGGGCGCGCGCGACATCCTGTCGGAACAATTCGCCGAGAATGCCGATCTGGTCGGCAAATTGCGCAGCTACATGAAGGAGCGCGCCTTCATGCGGGCCAGGGTGGTCGACGGCAAGCAGGAGGCCGGCGCGAAATTCTCCGATTATTTCGACCATGTCGAGCGTTGGGCAAATGTGCCGAGCCATCGCGCGCTGGCGATGCTGCGCGGCCGCAACGAGGAAGTGCTGTCGCTCGACATCGAGGTCGATGCCGATGACAGCTCACCGGTGAAGCCGGTCGAGCGGATGATCGCCGATGCCTATGCCATCGGCGGCAGCCTTGCGGGTGACAGATGGCTGATGGAGGTGGCGGGCTGGACCTGGCGTATAAAACTGTCGCTGCATCTGACGCTCGATTTGATGCGCGATCTGCGCGAGCGGGCGGAGGAGGAAGCGATCCACGTCTTTGCCCGCAACCTCAAGGATCTACTGCTGGCCGCTCCCGCCGGCTCGCGCGCCACGATGGGGCTCGACCCCGGCATCCGCACCGGCGTCAAGGTGGCGGTGGTCGACGGCACTGGCAAGGTGCTGACAACGACGACGGTCTATCCATTTCCGCCCAGAAACGATGTGCGTGGCACGCAGGCGGAACTCGCCAAGCTCATCCGCCTGCACAAGGTCGAGCTGATTTCGATCGGCAACGGCACCGGCAGCCGCGAGACCGAAAAGCTGGTGGCCGACATGCTGTCCGACATGCCGGCGGACGGTGGCCCCAAGCCACTGAAAGTGATCGTCAGCGAGGCCGGCGCCTCTGTCTATTCGGCATCGGCGACGGCGGCGGCGGAATTCCCCGGCCTCGACGTGTCGTTGCGCGGCGCCGTGTCGATCGCCCGGCGGCTGCAGGATCCGCTGGCCGAACTGGTCAAGATCGAACCCAAATCGATCGGCGTCGGCCAGTACCAGCACGATGTCGACCAGTACCGGCTCGGCCGCTCGCTGGAAGCGGTGGTCGAGGACGCGGTCAATGCCGTCGGCGTCGATCTCAACACTGCCTCGGCGCCGCTTTTGGCGCGCGTTTCAGGTCTGGGCGCATCGCTGGCCGACGCGATCGTTGCGCATCGCGATGCGACCGGGCCCTTCGCCAGCCGGAAGGACCTGCTCAAGGTGCCGCGGCTCGGACCTCGGGCCTTCGAACAATCCGCCGGCTTCCTGCGCATTGCCAATGGCAGCGAGCCGCTCGACGCCTCGTCGGTGCATCCGGAGGCCTATGGCGTGGCGAAGAAGATCGTCGCTGCCTGCGGGCGCGATGTGCGGTCGTTGATGGGCGACAGTGCCGCGCTCAAGGCACTCGACCCACGCGTCTTCGTCGACGAGCGTTTCGGCTTGCCGACGGTGCGCGATATCCTGGCGGAGCTGGAAAAGCCCGGCCGCGACCCGCGCCCAGGCTTCAAGACGGCGACCTTCGCCGACGGCATCGACGACATCAAGGATCTGAAGCCCGGCATGCTGCTGGAAGGCACGGTCACCAACGTGGCCGCCTTCGGCGCCTTCGTCGATATCGGAGTGCATCAGGACGGGCTGGTGCATGTCTCGCAGCTGGCCGATCGGTTCATCAAGGATGCGCATGAGGTGGTCAAGGCCGGCGACGTGGTGAAGGTGCGCGTCGTCGATGTCGACATCAAGCGCAAGCGCATCGCGCTTTCCATGCGCAAGGATAGCGGCGAGGGTGGTGCTCCGCGCAGCGGACCGCGCGACAATGGCGGCAGGCCGGCGCCACGTTCGCCGGCACCCCAGCAACGCCAGCCGGAGCGGCCGGCGCAACAGGGAGCGTTCGGTGCTGCTTTGGCGGATGCGCTGAAGCGAAAGTAGCTACCACGCCAGAACGGCCGGTTCCTTCTCGACCTGGCCCAGCAGCCAGTCGCGAAAACTGGCGACCGGCGGATGGCCGCGCTTGTCGTGCGGGACGACGAGATAGTAGGCACTGCGGCTTTGCATGGGCTGGCCTGGCGCCGGCACCAGCTGGCCGCGCTGCAATTCGCCTGCAATGAGGATCAACGGCAGCAGCGCCACGCCGAGCCCCGCCATGCAGGCTTGGGCGGCGGTGCCGAACTGTTCGAACTGCATGCCGGGCCCGGTCGGCGCGCTCAGGCCCTGATGCTCGAACCATTCTGTCCAGGCGCCAGGACGCGTCGCCATGTGCAGCAGCGGCAAGCGGCCGATATCGGCCGTTGAGGCGATGGCGCGGCCGGCGAGGAATTCGGGCGACACGACCGGCGCCACGGTTTCGCGCACCAACAGTGTCGAGTCGGCCTCCGGCCAGTCCGGCAGGCCGTAGTGGATGGCGGCATCCAGCCTCTCCCTGGCGAAATCGAAGCGGCCGACGCGGGTGACGAAGTTGATGGTGATATCGGGATTGTTTTCGACGAAATCGGGGATCATCGGCATCAGCCAGCGCGTGCCGAAGGTCGGCAAAATGGCAAGGTTCAGGATACCACTATGCCGATTGCTCATCAATCCAAGGGCTGCGTCACGCAATTGCCCAAGTGCTGAACGCACCGCCTCGGCGTAGATCTCGCCCGATGTCGACAGCCTGACATTGCGGCTGTCGCGTTCGAACAGCCGGCGGCCGAACTGATCTTCCAGAAGTTTGATCTGGCGGCTGACCGCGCCCTGGGTCAGATCGAGCTCCTGGGCGGCGGCGGTGAAACTGCCGAGCCGGGCCACAGCCTCGAAGGCGGCAAGGGCGCTGATGTTGGGCAAAAGGCGGCGCTGGACACTCATGATCCATTCCTAATGCTCATTGATCGGTGAATCAATTTCGTTTGATTTTTTCGAGGCACAGGCCGATAGAACGGGCCAACATTTTGCTTCACGCGTGTCATCGTTTTGAGCGACATGCATTGGTTTGGGAGAACGTCATGGCCGCCGACAAGAACGCATTCGTCTGGGAAGACCCGTTCCTGATCGAGGGCCAGCTTTCGGAAGACGAGCGCATGGTGCGCGACGGGGCGGCCGCCTTCGCCGCCGACAGACTGGCGCCGCGGATCGAGGACGCCTACCTCAACGAGACCTTCGACACCGCGATCTTCCGTGAAATGGGCGAGGCCGGCCTGCTCGGCATCAACATCCCTGAAGAATTCGGCGGGCTTGGCGCGAACTACGTCACCTATGGGCTGGTCGCACGCGAAGTAGAGCGCGTCGATTCCGGCTATCGGTCGATGATGTCAGTGCAGTCGTCGCTGGTGATGTATCCGATCTATGCCTATGGCTCGGACGAACAGCGCAAGAAGTACCTGCCCAAGCTCGCCAGCGGCGAGTGGATCGGCTGTTTCGGCCTGACCGAGCCGGATGCAGGCTCCGACCCCGGCGGTATGAAGACGCGCGCCGAGAAGACCGCCAACGGCTACAAGCTGTCCGGTTCGAAGATGTGGATTTCCAACGCGCCCGTCGCCGATGTGTTCGTCGTCTGGGCGAAGCTGAAGGGGGAGAACGGCAAGGACGAGATCCGTGGCTTCGTGCTGGAAAAGGGCATGAAAGGGCTTTCGGCGCCGAAGATCGGCGGCAAGCTGTCGCTGCGGGCGTCGATCACCGGCGAAGTGGTGATGGAAGGCGTCGAGGTCGGTGAGGACGCGCTGCTGCCCAACGCAAAGGGCCTTGGCGGACCGTTCGGATGCCTCAACCGGGCTCGCTTTGGCATTTCCTGGGGCTCGATGGGCGCCGCCGAGGATTGCTGGCACCGCGCCCGCCAATACGGTCTCGACCGCAAGCAGTTCGGCAAGCCGCTGGCCGGCACGCAGCTCTACCAGAAGAAGCTTGCCGACATGCAGACCGAAATTGCGTTGGGATTGCAGGCGTCCTTGCGCGTCGGGCGGCTGCTGGATGAAGGCAAGATGGCGCCGGAAATGATCTCGATCGTCAAGCGCAACAATTGCGGCAAGGCGCTGGATATCGCCCGCCAGGCCCGCGACATGCATGGCGGCAACGGCATCCAGATCGGCTACCACGTCATGCGCCACGCGCAGAACCTGGAGACGGTCAACACCTATGAAGGCACGCATGACGTGCATGCGCTGATCCTGGGAAGGGCGCAGACGGGGTTGCAGGCATTTTTCTGAGCCGGTAACCGTTGCTTAAATTAGGTGCACCGCAACATCTCTGCTTGGAGAATGGTCGCCAGATGTGTCAGGGTTCAGCGAAATCGTTTGAAACGCTGAATTCCGGGGCCCCATGGCAATTCTGGCAGCCGTCTACCACCTGACCCATTACAAATACGACCGGCCGGTGGTTCTCGGGCCCCAGATCATCCGGCTGCAGCCGGCGCCGCATTCCCGTACCAAGGTGCTGAGCCATTCGCTCAAGGTCGAGCCGGCGAACCACTTCGTCAATCTGCAGCAGGATCCTTACGGCAATTTCCTCGCCCGCTTCGTCTTTCCGGAGCCGGTGACGGAGTTGAAGATCGAGGTTGACCTCGTCGCCGACATGACGGTCTACAATCCGTTCGATTTCTTCGTCGAGCCGTCGGCCGAGGCGTTTCCGTTCGAGTATCCGGAAGAGATACGCGACGATCTCGCCATCTATCGCACTCCGGAGCCGGCGGGACCGCTGCTGTCGGCGCTGCTGAAGACCATCGATCGCAGCGCTGCCAACACCGTCAATTTCCTGGTCGATCTCAACGCGCGGCTGCAGCGCGAGATCGCCTATATCGTGCGCATGGAAACCGGTGTGTTCTCGCCGGAAGAGACCTTGGCCGCGAAAAAGGGATCGTGCCGGGATTCGAGCTGGCTGCTGGTGCAGATCCTGCGCAATCTCGGCATCGCGGCGCGCTTCGTTTCCGGCTATCTGGTCCAGTTGAAGCCCGATCTGGTGGCGCTGGACGGTCCAGCCGGAACCGCCGTCGACTTCACCGATCTGCATGCGTGGTGCGAGGTCTATCTTCCCGGCGCCGGCTGGATCGGCTTCGATCCGACCTCGGGCCTGCTCACCGGCGAGAGCCATGTGCCGCTGGCCGCCACGCCGCATTTCCGCAACGCGGCCCCGATTTCCGGCATGGCGAGCTTCGCCAATGTCGAATTCGGCTTCGAGATGCGGGTCGACCGCATCGCCGAACATCCGCGCATCACAAAGCCATTTTCGGACGAAAGCTGGCAGGCGCTCGACGCTCTGGGCAACAAGGTCGATAAAGCACTTGCCGCCGGCGACGTGCGGCTGACGATGGGCGGCGAGCCGACTTTCGTGTCGATCGACGATTTCGAGTCGGCCGAATGGAACACCGCCGCCGTCGGTCCCACCAAGCGCGAAAAGGCCGACGAACTGATCCGTAAACTGCGCGAGCGCTTTGCGCCGGGCGGCTTTCTCCATTACGGCCAGGGCAAATGGTATCCGGGCGAAAGCCTGCCGCGCTGGACCTTTTCGCTCTACTGGCGTGCCGACGGCCAGCCGGTGTGGAGCGATCCGTCGCTGATCGCACGCGAAAAGAGCGAGGCCGATATCGGCCCGAAGCAGGCCGAAAGCCTGCTCACCGCGATTGCCGGCGAACTCGGCATCGACAAGGCCATGGTGAGCGAAGCCTATGAGGATCCGGCCGAATGGCTGCTCAAGGAAGGCAAGCTGCCCGACAATGTCGATCCGTCCAACTCCAGGCTGGAGGATCCGGAAGAACGCAGCCGCATGGCGAAAGTGTTCGAACGCGGGCTGACCAAACCGTCCGGCTATGTGCTCCCCGTCCAGCGCTGGAACAGCCAGGCATCGGATCCGCGCTGGCGTTCGGAAAAATGGAAGACGCGGCGTGGCCGGCTGTTCCTGGTGCCAGGCGATTCACCGGTCGGCTACCGGCTGCCGCTCGGCACGTTGCCCTATGTGCCGCCGGAGCAATTCCCTTATATCGTGCCGGTCGATCCATCACTGCCACGCGGCCCGCTGCTCGCGCGTGAAGCCATACTGGCCGGACCGGCTCCAGCCGAACTGGAAGGCGCCGACGAGATGGCGCGCCGCCAGCAGGCGGCATCGTTCACCGCTGCGACCGGCCAGCAGGAGCGGGTCGAGCAGGAGATCACCGAGATTGGCGGCGCGGTGCGCACCGCACTTTCGGTCGAGCCGCGCGATGGCCGGCTTTGCGTGTTCATGCCGCCGGTCGAGGCGCTGGAAGACTATCTCGAACTGGTCGCGGCGGCCGAGAACGCGGCGAAGGCGATAGGCCTTCCCGTGCACATCGAAGGCTATGGCCCGCCGCACGATCCGCGCCTCAACGTCATCCGCGTCGCGCCTGACCCAGGCGTCATCGAGGTCAACATCCATCCTGCTTCCAACTGGCAGGATTGCGTGGCGACGACGACGGCGATCTACGAGGAGGCGCGGCAGACACGGCTTGGCGCAGACAAGTTCATGATCGATGGCCGCCACACCGGCACCGGCGGCGGCAACCATGTCGTGGTCGGCGGTGCGACACCCAATGACAGCCCGTTCCTGCGAAGGCCGGACCTGCTGAAGAGCCTGGTGCTGCAATGGCAGCGCCATCCGTCGCTGTCCTACCTGTTCTCCGGCCTGTTCATCGGGCCGACCAGCCAGGCGCCACGCTTCGACGAGGCGCGTCACGACTCGCTCTACGAGCTTGAGATCGCTATGGCGCAGGTGCCGCATCCAGACCAGGGCAACGCACCCTTGCCATGGCTGGTCGACCGGCTGTTCCGCAATTTGTTGACCGACGTCACCGGGAATACGCATCGTTCGGAAATCTGCATCGACAAGCTGTTTTCGCCCGACGGACCGACCGGCCGGCTGGGGCTGGTCGAATTCCGCGGCTTCGAGATGCCGCCCAATGCGCGCATGAGCCTCGCGCAGCAACTTTTGGTGCGCGCCATCATCGCCCGTGCGTGGAAGAACCCGCTCGACGGCCGCTTCGTGCGATGGGGCACTTCTCTGCACGATCGTTTCATGCTGCCGCATCATGTCTGGGCCGATTTCCTCGACGTGCTCGACGACCTCAAGCTCAACGGTTTTGAGTTCCGTCCCGAATGGTTCGACGCCCAGCTCGAATTCCGCTTTCCGTTCTGCGGCGAGGTTCAGCATGCCGGCATCAAGCTGGAACTGCGCCAGGCGCTGGAACCGTGGCATGTCATGGGCGAGCAAGGCGCGATCGGCGGCACCGTGCGCTTCGTCGATTCCTCGGTCGAACGGCTGCAGGTCAAGACCGAAGGGCTGAACCCGGAGCGCCACGCAGTCGTCTGCAACGGCCGCATCGTGCCGATGAAGGTCACTGACAATCGCGAAGTGGCGGTGGCAGGCGTGCGCTTCAAGGCCTGGCAGCCGGCATCGGGCCTGCATCCGGCGCTGCCGGTCAACACGCCGCTGGTCTTCGACATCTATGACCGATGGTCGGGCCGTGCGGTCGGCGGCTGCGTCTACCATGTCGCCCATCCCGGCGGGCGCAATTACGACACCTTTCCGGTCAATGGCAACGAGGCGGAAGCTCGGCGGCTCGCCCGCTTCGAACCGCGTGGCCATACGCCATCCGCCTATGTGATCCGTGAAGAACAACCGGCGGAAGATTTCCCGATGACCCTTGACCTTCGGCGGCCGGCAAGACTCTGATCAGCAATGGCAAAGGGGAATCACAAGAGGGGACGCGGCAAGCCGCAGACCCACAGCCTGCTGGAGCACTACCAGCCTATCGACGGCGTCGTCGACGAGATGGTCGATGCATCGGGCAATCCTCGCCCGGCCTGGAAGCATTTTGTCGAGGCGCTCGAGGAACTCGGTGCTGAAAAGCTCGGCCAGCGCTTTGCCCGCGCCGACCAGTATCTGCGCGATGCCGGCGTTTATTACCGCGTCTATGACAAGGCCGGCGCCAATGAACGCGAATGGCCGCTGGCGCATGTCCCGGTTCTCATCGAAGAGAGCGAGTGGGCGGCGATCAGCGCCGGCCTCGTGCAGCGCGCCGAACTGTTCGAGGAAACCATCGCCGATATATACGGGCCGAACCGGCTGGTCGAAAAAGGCATCCTGCCGGCGGGATTGATCGCCGCCAGCCCCGAATATTTTCGGCCTGTC
>NZ_RZQE01000110.1:0-14692 GCF_004022955.1 Mesorhizobium sp. M7A.F.Ca.US.002.01.1.1
ACCTGATCCGGCGAACCGACCATGTCGTGCTGACGCAGGACTGGCATCCCGCCGGTCACTCCAGCTTTGCTTCCAGCCATCCGGGCGCGCAGCCCTTCACCATGATCGAAATGCCGTACGGCCAGCAGACGCTGTGGCCGGACCACTGTATCCAGGGCAGCCTGGGCTCGGATTTCCATTCCGGCCTCGCCTGGACCAAGGCCGAGCTCGTCATTCGCAAGGGATTTCGGCCTGATATCGACAGCTACTCGGCCTTCTTCGAGAACGACCGCACGACCCAGACCGGCCTTGCCGGCTACCTCCGGGAGCGCGGCATCGACACGCTGACCCTGGTCGGGCTGGCGACCGATTTCTGCGTCGGCTTTTCGGCGCTGGATGCCGTCAGCCAGGGCTTCAAAACCACAGTGCGGCTGGATGCCTGCCGCGGCATCGATCTCAACGGTTCGCTCAATGCCATGCTGCAGCGCATGCGCGACGCCGGCGTGAGGCTCGAAGACCCTTTGTCGGACTGACGGATCGTGAGGCACAAGAGGGGCTTTTTGTGGGTCGCGACGAAAGCGGCAATCGTCGTGGCCGTGCTGTTTCCGGCACAGGCTTTCGGGGCGGAGGAACACGGCCTGCCCGGCGCTTCGATGTCGCTGTGGTGGGCGCTGCCCTTTGCCGGGCTGCTGTTGTCGATCGCCACTGGTCCGCTGCTGTTTCTTCATGTCTGGGAGCATCACTACGGCAAGATCGCGGCCCTTTGGGGCGCTCTGGTGGTCCTGCCGCTGGCGGTCGCCTTCGGTGTCCCCACAGCGACCGAAGCGGTACTGCATGCGTTGCTCACCGAATACATGTCGTTCATCATCCTGCTGTTTGCGCTGTTCACCATTTCCGGCGGCATTCTCCTTGCCGGCAACATTCACGGCACGCCGCTGGTGAATGCCGGCCTGCTGCTGGTCGGCGCGCTGCTGGCCTCGGTGATCGGCACGACCGGTGCCTCGATGATCCTGATCCGGCCGATCATCCGCGCCAACGATAACAGGCCGTTCAACGCCCATGTCGTCATCTTCTTCATCTTCCTGGTGTCCAACATCGGCGGCTCGCTGACGCCGCTTGGCGATCCGCCGCTGTTCGTCGGCTTCCTGCGCGGCGTCGACTTCTTCTGGACGACGACGAACCTCTGGCACGAGACGCTGTTCGTCGGCGGTGTCGTCCTGGGCATTTTTCTGGTGATCGACATCATCCTGCACCGGCGCGAGGCTGGCGCGCCGAAGATCAAGGACCCGACACCGGATACCAAGGTGCGCCTGCGCGGCCTGGCCAACCTTCCGCTCCTGGCGGGGGTGATCGTCGCCATCCTGCTATCGGCGGCTTGGAAGCCGGGCGTCAGCTTCTCCGTGTTCGGCGTCAGCCTGGAACTGCAGAACCTGGTGCGCGACGCCATGATCCTGGCGCTCGCCCTCGTTTCACTTGTCATTTCGCGCAAGGAATACCGCGAGGCCAATGGCTTCAACTGGGGTCCGATAGCAGAGGTGGCCAAATTGTTTGCCGGCATCTTCATCTGCATCGTGCCGGTCATCGCCATCCTCAGGGCAGGCCGTGAGGGTGCGCTGGCGCCGCTGGTGTCGCTTGTGAGTTCTTCCTCCGGCCAGCCCAACGATCTCGCCTATTTCTGGCTGACCGGGGCGCTGTCATCCTTCCTCGACAATGCGCCGACTTATCTGGTGTTCTTCGAGCTTGCCGGCGGTGACCCCCGGCACCTGATGATGGAGTTCGCTTCGACGCTTGCCGCGATCTCGGCCGGCGCCGTGTTCATGGGCGCCAACACCTATATCGGCAATGCGCCGAATTTCATGGTCTACGCCATCGCCCGACATCGCGGCGTGAAGATGCCGGGCTTTTTTGGCTATATGGCATGGTCGGGCCTGGTGCTAATCCCGACATTTTTGATAGCGGGTTTTCTGTTCTTCGGCTGATCAACCCACGCCGACATAACGGCGCACCGCTGACGGATCGGCGCGCAGTTCTTGGACATCGACCGTCTCGCGGTTGCGGCCGTTTTCGACGAAGGCAACGCGGTCGGCGACAGAAAGCACCGCATCGACCCGTTGTTCGACCAGGATGGTCGACACGCCCATGTCACGCAGCGTCGACACCGTCTCGCGGATCTTGGCGATCATCGACGGCATCAGCCCTTCGGTCGGCTCGTCGAGCAATAGCACCTGCGGTTCGAGGCAGAGTGCACGCGCCATCGCCAGCATCTGCTGTTCGCCGCCGGACAGTGTGCCGGAACGCTGCCGCAGCCGCTGGCGCAGCAATGGAAAGAGGTCGAGCACGTTTTCACGCGTCGCCTTGCCTTTGCCGCGCGCCATCAGGCCGATCTCGATGTTTTCCGCCACCGTCATTTCGGCGAACAGTCGCCTTCCCTGCGGCACATAGGCGACGCCGGCCTTGGGCACCTCATGCGCCGGCAGGCCGGTCAACTCCTTGCCATCGAGCCTGATCGAGCCGGCGCTCGAGGGGACCAGCCCCATGATGGCCTTGAGTGTCGTCGTCTTGCCGGCTCCATTGCGGCCGAACAGGCACAGCACCTCGCCTTTGTTCAGCACCAGGTCGAGGCCATAGAGTACCTGGACCTCGCCATAGAAGCAGTCGAGCCCCGAAATGGTGAGTGCTTGAGGCGTGGCCTCGGCCTGGTTTGCCTCGGTCATGGGGCAGTCCCCAAATAGGCTTCCTGCACCGCCGCGTTTTCGCGGATCGCTTCGGGCGTGCCTTCGGCGAGGATCTTGCCGGCATTGAAGACCGTGATGCGGTCGGCCAGTTGCATGACGACAGGCATGTTGTGCTCGATCAGAAGCACGGTGGCGTTCTTGGCGATCTCGCGCACCAGGGTGATGAAATTGTCGATCTCGCTGTCGGCCAGCCCTTGCGTCGGCTCGTCGAGGATCAGCAGGCGCGGCTTCAGCGCCAGGCCCATCGCCACTTCCAGCAGGCGCTGATGGCCGTAGGACAACTGCCCGGCCGGCATGTGGGCGCGATCGGCCAGGCCGGTGCGTTCGAGTGCGGTCATGACAGCGGCCTGTATCGCGCTCCTGGAATGGCTGCCATGCCGCAGCGTCAGTTGCGCGGGCAGCGCGACGTTGGCGTAGACGGACAGGTTGGCATAGACGCTGGTGAGCTGGAAGGTGTAGGCGATCCCCCTGCGGACCCTGACATAGGCAGGCAGATTGGTGATGTCGGCGCCGTCGAAGACGATCATGCCGGCAGACGGCTGGATGCGGCCGCTGACCAGGCTGACGAAGGTGGTCTTCCCCGCTCCATTGGGGCCGATCACGGCGCGGATTTCGCCCGGCATCAAGGAGAAATCCACACGGTCGACGGCACGCAGGCCGCCGAAGTCGCGAGAAAGGCCCTTGGTGGTCAAAAGCGGCATCATGGCAGCCACCCGAGCCAGCGCTGCCTAATGCTGCCCAGAATGCCTTTGGGGAAAAACAGCACAAGCAGGATCAGCGCGATGCCCACAATCAGCAGATAGGCGGAGGTGTAGCCGCTGGTGATATCGATGACATAGTACATGAACAGCGTGCCGATCAGCGGCCCGAGCGTTGTTGCAGCACCGCCCAGCAGCACCCACAGCAGCGGCAGGATCGAATACTGCACCGACGCGAAGCTCGATCCGACATAGCCGAACAGCAGCGCATAGGCGGCACCCGAGCCGGCGCAGATGATGCCGGAGATGACGACGGCGGCGAGCTTGTTGGAGAAAGTGTCGTATCCCAGCATCTTCGTCCGCTCTTCGTTCTCGCGGATGGCGACCAGCACGCGGCCATACCGGGAGCGGACGATGGCCAATGTGACGAGAAGCACGATCGAAAACAGCGCCAGCGCCGTCATGTAGCGAACGGTCGGATTGGTGAGCTCGAGCGACGTCGCGCCGAAGGTGAGCACACGGGCCGGCTGCGGCACGACCATGCCCTGGTCGCCGCCGGTCCACGTCGCGAAGTAGAGGATGAGGAGGTAGAACACTTGCGCGAACATCATGGTGACGATCATGAAGGCGACGCCCGTGGTGCGCAGCGCCAGCAGGCCGATCACGAGTGACACAACAACACCACAGGCAAGCCCGGCGGCGAACGCCGCTGGTACGCTCCAGCCGAGCTGGATGACTGCAAGGCCGGCGCCATAGAGCCCGGCGGCAAAGAACATGGCATGGCCGAGGCTGAGCAGGCCGACATAGCCGAACAGCATGTTGTAGCCCATGGCGAACACCGCCAGCACCATGATGCGGGCGAGCAGGCCGTGATAGTATTCCGGCAGCAGGAAGCTCAGCACGAAAAGCAGCCCGACGACGCCGAGATGCAGGGCATAGGCTTTTACCGGCGAAGCTTCGCTCATCGCGACCTCGTCCCGAACAAGCCTTGCGGACGGAACACCAGCACCATGGCGACCAGCAGCGTGGCGATGATCTTGGCCAGCGTCGGCGAGAAGAACATCGAGATGATGCCGTCGGAGAGACCGATCAGCACGGCGGCGACGACCGTGCCGCGCAGCGAGCCGAGGCCGCCGATGATGACGACGATGAAGGAGAGCAGCAGCGGGTCCTGCCCCATCAGATAATGCGCCTGGCTGATCGGCACGATCAGCACTGCGGCAATGGCCGCCAGCATGGCGCCAAGCGCGAAGACGCCGCCATAGACGCGGCCGACGGGGATGCCGAAGGCCTGCGCCGTCTCGCTGTCATACTGCGTGGCGCGCATGACGAGGCCGATCCTGGTGCGCGTCAGCACCAGCCATGTCGCGGTGAGCAGCAGCGCGGAGGCGGCGATGACAGACAGTTTGTAGCCGGAGTAGCCGAACCACGGCAAAAGGATACGGTAGCTGAACGGCGGCTCCACCGGCCGCGCCTCCGGACCGTAGAAGGTCAGCGCCAGCTGCTGGATGATGTAAAGCATGCCGATGGTGGCGACGATGGTGGCTTCCGGATTGTAGTTGAGCCGGCGCAGCACCAGCCGTTCGGCGACCAGCGCAATGGCGCCGACGATCAGCGGAGCAATCACAAGTGCGGCCAGGAAGCCGAGCGCGGGGTGGCCGCCAATGGCTGTGGTGATCGCCCAGGCGAGCACGGCGCCCAGCATGAAGAACTCACCATGCGCGACATTGACCACCCGCATGACGCCGAACACCAAGGACAGGCCGAGCGCGGTCAGCGCCAGCACGGCTGAGGTGACGAGGCCTTCGAGGGCGGCGAGGAGGAGGTGGGGACCGAAGTGCATGCTACACGCTCAGCGATAGCGCAATCGCGCCCCTGCGGGGGGTGAGGAGTGGTCCGCGCAGCGGACGGAAAGCCAATTGCTTGGCTTTCCGAACGACGAACGCCCGGAGCGACAGCGAAGGGCCGGGTCCGGCAGGACAGAGGGGGGCGGCCTGGCGCTCACGCTTGTGCTGGAGCAGCTCACAGCGCCTGCGTCGTGTAATCCCCTTCGGCCTCGTAAAGTCCGTCCTCGATCTTGGTCTTGTGCACGACCTTGAGCTTGCCGCCTTCGATCTTGGAGATGTTCTGGATGCCAAAGCACTGGTGGATCTTGCCGTTGAAGGTCTTCGGTCCCTGCGGATGTTCCGGACCTTCGGCGAATTCGGTCAGCGCCTCGGTCGCCTCGACCAGCTTGGCGCGGTCTTCCGGTCCCTTGTAGCCGGCGTCCTCCATCGCCTTCTTGACGACGTAGAGCGTTTCCCAGCAGCCGAACATGTGGGCGGCGGTGGAGACGTCCTTGGGGTCGCCGACGGCGGCGCCATTGTCGTCGATGCCGACAGCAGCGCGATAGGCCTTCTGCGCCTCGGAATCATCGGCCTGCGCATAGCGCGGCGAGCCTTCCCAGAAATGGCTGCCATCGAGGAATTCGAGGCCGGGGCTGTTGATGTCGGTGGCTTCGAGCGAATCGATGAAGCCGAACAGTTGCGGCCGGTTGGAGCCGTAGAACTCACCAAGCTCCTTGACGAAGGTGAGCACGGCCGGGCCGACCATGACGTGGTAGATCACCTCGGTCTCGGCCGGGATCTGCGGAAAATACTTGGTGAAGGATGATTCCGTCGGCGGGATGGCGATCTGCGCGATGACCTCGCCGCCTTGCGCCTTCAGCGCCGGCGGCAGGTAGTCGCGGTGGTCGTAGCCGAAGGCGAAATCCGGGAAGATCTGCGTCACCTTCTTGCCGGCGTTAGCCGCGATCCACGGCGCCATCGACTGGATCTGGCTCTTCACGTCGGTGATGCCGGGCTGGAAGACATAGCGGTTCAGCTTGGTCGAGGCGACGTGATGGCCTTCGCTGACGACGAAATAGGGCATCTTGTTTTCGCCGGCGGCGGGCGCCGAGCCGATGACGACATGCGAGAACAGCGTGCCGAAGACGATGTCGGTTTTGTGCTGGGTGGCGAACTTGCCGACCACCTCGGCGCCACGGCCGGGATCGGTGCCGTCATCCTCGATGATCACCTCGACCTGGCGGCCATTGATGCCGCCGGCTGCATTGATCGCCTTGACTGCGGCAGCTGTCGTCTTTTCGTACCAGCGGCCATAGGCAGCGCCGATGCCGGTGCGGTGCGACTGGAAGCCGATCTTGATCGGCGCCGAACTCTGCGCCTGGGAATAGCGGACGAAGCCAGGGGCAAGGCCGAGGCCGGCGCCTGCGGCCAGACCTTTCAGTGCGGTGCGGCGGGTGAGCGTGGATCTGGAGAGATCGAAAAACCCATTCTTGTCAGTCACGGCAGTTCCCCTGTTTTTGAGTTTTGACTGGCTGCAACGAGGCAAAAAATCGCATGTGTACAAACTAAATCACCAAAGCCCCGACGTGGCAAGCGGGCTTTCCCCGAAGGCATGCTGGTCGCCTTTTCTCATCCGACAGTCGGCGTGGCAAGCAACCAGAGGCCGAAGACGGTGTAGGCGATCATCAGCAAGGTAAGCGGGAACTGGCTGAGGGCCGCGCGGGAGGGCTGTGGGTGCAGGCGCCAGGCGAAGCCGTGAGCGACGAGGACGGCGAGCACATGGCCCAGGATGATGGCGCCGGCCTGGATATTCCACAGCCACCACGCAGAGTCCGCCCCCGCAACGATGCCGGCCTCAATCTGCATATCGGCGGTGCCGAACAGGTTCCAGCCCATCGCGAACGGATCGGAAAGTGCCGCAAGCGCATATTGGCCGTCGACGAGCAGCGCCGTCAGATAATGCGCAATGTGATAGGCAAGCGCGATCGGCACGATCGACCACACCAGCTGACCGGCCGCCTGGTTAAGAATGTGGTCGCTGCCGGCAAGACGTTGGCCGAGCCAGACGGCAAGCAGGAACACCGCCGCCAGCAGCGCGAATGTCAGGATCAGCCCGAAAGTGCCGCTGCCGATCAGCGCCGTGCGGCCGGGAAATTCGAGCGGGTTGATGCCGAACAGGCCGAGCCAGAAGAAGGTTTTGGACAGGCCGTCGAAGGACACCGACGACAGCGCAAGCAACAGGAAGGCGATGCCGCTGGGCGGCAACGGTTCGGCGGCAAGCAGCTTGGCGCCGGGCCAGCAGAGCGCGAGCCGGCCGGCGTCGTTGCGCTCGATGGGCGCGAAGCGCGCCACCATGGAGAAGAAGACCGTCAGGAATTCTCCGCCGCGGCTCCAGCCGCGATAGCCGAATGCCAGCATGGCAATGAGGGTGAGCAGCCAATAGAAGCCGGCAGCATATGCCAGCCGCGCCGGATCGTCGGGCGCCGGATCGATGAGTTCGAACCAGGCAAAGGCGAAAAACAGGATGAACGCTGGCCAGCAACCGAGCCATCGGGGAAGCCGCGGTATCCCTTCATCGCCCGCGCGCAAGAGACGTGAGATCAGACGCCAGGGCCCGTACCAGGGATTGAGCCACGACCAGAGGTCGCCGAAGACGCCCTGCAGCAGCGTGAGGCCGGCCCACATCAGTGTCCAGATCAGCAGCGGCAGCGGATTGGAGAGTGGGTCGCGGCTGCCGAACAGGCCGGCGGCAATGAGAATTGCAAAGCCGGCAAAGGATATCAGGCTGATGGCGGCGCGGGCGCTGTCGCCGAAGGTGAACAGCGGCAGGCGTCGGCGCCAGAAGCGGTCAAGCGAAGCCGCCGGCAGCAGCGCCAGGACGAGGAAGCTGATCGCCACGGCGAAAGCGCCTCCAACCAGATAGTAGCCGGTCGGCAACAGCAGGACGTGGCCCTGATCGGAGGCGTGTGCGCAGGCGGGGGCGGGCAATACGAGCGATACGGCTGTAAGCAACAATGCCAACGATAGATGACGGCACCCTGCGGCGCCCCCCTCTGTCCTGCCGGACCCGGCTCTTCGCCGTCGCTCCGGGCGTTCGTCGTTCGGAAAGCCAAGCAATTGGCTTTCCGTCCGCTGCGCGGACCACTCCTCACCCCCCGCAAGGGGGGAGATTGGCAGTTCGCTCGATCGGCGCTTTTCGTTGGGCGTCGAAAATTGGCGAAAGCGGAGATGACGTCCAATCTCCCCCCTTGAGGGGGAGATGTCCGGCAGGACAGAGGGGGGCGCCAGGGAACTCGGCCTATCCAAGAGGCCCACCACCCCTCACACCTTGACCAATTGCTCCACGCGGTCCTTCTCGCCAAAAATCCTGAGATACCGCTCGATCTCTTTCACATCGCCGGTCGCCTTGGCCGGATTGTCCGACAGCTTGACCGCTGGCCTGCCATTGGCCTCGGTGACCTTGCAGACCAGCGATATGGCGTCGAGGCTGTTGGTTTCCGTCGGCGCGCAGCCTTCGAAATCATTGGTCAGATTGGTGCCCCAGCCGAACGACATACGCACCTTGCCCTTGAAGTGGCGATAGGTCTCCTCGATGGTTTCGACCTCGAGCCCGTCGGAGAAGATCAGCAGTTTCTGCTTGGGGTCCTTGCCCTTGTCGCGCCACCAGGACAGGATTTTTTCGCCGCCTTCGATCGGCGGCGCGCTGTCGGGGCGAAAGCCCGTCCAGTCGGCCACCCAGTCCGGCGCATCGCGCAGGAATGAGGCTGTGCCGAAGGCGTCGGGCAGCACGATCAAGAGATTGCCGCCATAGTAGCGCTGCCAGTCCTGCAGCACCTTGTAGGGCGACTGTCTCAGCTCTTTTTCCGAGTCGGCAAGCGCGGCAAACACCATCGGCAGCTCATGTGCGTTGGTGCCGAGCGCTTCGAGGTCGTTGTCCATGGCCAAAAGCACGTTGGAGGTGCCGGTGAGCGCCTCGCCGATGCCTTCCTTCAACGCCTCGACACACCAGCGCTGCCATAGGAAGGAATGGCGCCGGCGCGTGCCGAAGTCCGAGATGCGGATGCCGGGCAGCGCCTTCAGCCGCTCGGTCTTGGCCCACATCTTGGATTTGGCGCGGGCATAGAGCACGTCGAGCGCGAAAGGCCCGAACGCCCGCATCGCCGCGCGAGATCGGAGTTCATTGATGATGGCGAGCGCCGGGATTTCCCACAGCGTGGTGTACATCCACGGCCCGCTGAAGGTCAGTTCATACTGCCCGTCGCACTTCGACAGCTCGTATTCGGGCAGCCGGAAGCCTTCCAGCCAGGCGAGGAATTCCGGTTCGAAGATCTGCTTGCGGCCGTAGAAATTGTTACCGCCGAGCCAGATCATCTCCTTCTTGGAGAAGCGCAAGGTGCGGGCATGGTCGAGTTGTTCGCGCAATTCGCTCTCGTCGATCTCGTCGGCAAGGCGCACCGAGGTCGTGCGGTTGATCAGCGAGAAGGTTGCGTCGACCTTGGGATACATGCCCCAGATCATCTGCAGCATCAAAAGCTTGTAGAAATCCGTGTCGAGCAGGCTGCGCACGATCGGGTCGAGCTTCCAGGTGTGGTTGTAGACGCGCCGCGCAATATCGGTCTTAGCCATGTTTCAACACCGCCTTCGCTGCCTGCCATCCACAATCGCGACAGGCCTCATAGCATCGAATCGGCCGCAACGCTGCCCGCTTTCAGGCTGGCCCGACAAAAAGAGCTGCCTGCATGCGGCGGCGCGCAGCCTGGCATCAGCTTGCGGATTTGCTGCCCATCACCCTGAGCGCCGGACGCTTGCGGCGGCTGACGATGCGGCCGGCCACCGGGGCGTCGGCGCGCCCGTCGTCCCCCGCTTTCTCGGCAAACAGCCAGTCGATGAACACCTGCACGATCGGCGTCGCCCGCATCTCGTTGCGGCAGACGACATAGAAATCGTCGACCGCCGGCACCGACAGGCTGAACGGCGCGACCAGCATGCCCCTGGCCAGCAGCGCGCTTGCCGTCACCGAGTCGCCCAGCGCCACGCCGTGGCCGTGCACCGCCGCCTCGGTCGCCATACGGGCATCGCCGAGGTGATGGCGGCGGCCCCGCTCCAGGTCCAGCGCATCGGCGGCAGCCAGCCAGGTGTGCCACTCGCGGCCGTCATCGCCATGCAGGAAGACATGATCGGCGAGATCCCTGACGCTGCGGATCGGCCGGTTGTTGATCAAGGTCGGGCTGACCACGGGAAACAGTTCGAGGCCCGACCATTTGCGCATCCAGCAATCGGTCCAGCTGCCGTCGCCATAATGCACGCAGACATCGATATTGGGCGCCCGCAAATCCTTGGGATCGTTGGAAGGAATAAGCGTCAGCCTTATGTCGGGATATTGCGCCATGAAACTGCCGAGCCGCGGTGTCATCCACAGCAACAGTAGCGCCGGCACGCAGGAGACCGAAAGTGTGCCGCTGCTCGCCGGCCTTGTCATGCGCTGGGTGGCGGCGGCGATGCCGTCGAACGCGGTCGACACCGCCGGCAGAAGCTCCGCGCCATGCGGTGTCAGCTTGACCCGCTGGCCGACCCGCTCGAACAGCTTGACACCGAGCGACTGCTCGAGCGCCTTGATCTGGTGGCTGACAGCGCCATGCGTGACGTTCAGCTCAGTCGCCGCCTTGGTCAGTGAACCATGGCGAGCCGTTGCCTCGAAGGCGCGCAGCGGATTGAGCGGTGGCAGGCGCTTGGTCATGGTACCACTTTGTTGTGAGATTTTCTCACAGAAAACACCCTAACAATATCAATTGATTTTTCAATGCCACTGCCAGACACTTGAGTTCAGAACAGCATCAAGACATGAAATCTGCAGGCAGCCAGCGGGACAGCGGCCCGGCCGGATGACGGTCGGTTCGCAGGCGTCACCCGCGCCGGCACTGCATCAGCCCAGGAGGAGCGGACATGGGATACGATCGCGGCAAGCTCGATGCGTTGCGTCGCAAATATGGTGAAAGCCATGGCGGCGAGATGTTCGACCCGAAATTCCGCAAGGTCGCCGACAAGATCTTCTCCAAGAGCGGCACGCGGCTGGCGCCCTATTCAGGCATCCCGACCTTTCTTGCCGCGCCCTACCGCGAAATATCGGCCGACAATCCGGATTTCGGCGATTTGCAGGTGGCGATGATCGGCGTGCCGATGGATCTCGGCGTCACCAACCGCCCGGGCTCGCGCTTCGGGCCAAGGGCGTTGCGCGCCATCGAGCGCATCGGGCCCTACAATCACGTGCTGGAATGCGCGCCGACGCATGAGCTCAGGGTCGCCGACATTGGTGACACGCCGTTCCGCAGCCGCTACCGGCTTGAGACCAGCCATGAGGATATCGAGCGCCGCACCAACCAGATCGTCGATGCCGGGGTGATTCCGCTGTCGATCGGCGGCGACCATTCGATCAGCCATCCGGTCCTGAAGGCCGTCGGCAAGAAAGCTCCGGTCGGGTTGATCCATATCGACGCCCACTGCGACACCAGCGGCCTGTTCGACATGACCAAGTTCCACCATGGCGGCCCGTTCCGCAACGCTGTGCTTGACGGCGTGCTCGACCCGACGCGCACGATCCAGATCGGCATCCGCGGCTCGGCCGAATATCTGTGGGAGTTCACCTACGAGTCCGGCATGACCGTGGTGCATGCCGAGGAGGTGACCGGCCTCGGCATTCCGGCGATCATCGAGAAGGCGCGCAAGATCGTCGGCGACGGCCCGACCTATGTCTCCTTCGACATCGACAGCGTCGATCCGGCCTTCGCGCCGGGCACCGGCACGCCGGAGGTCGGCGGGCTGACGACGCGCGAAGTGCTTGAACTCCTGCGCGGCCTCAAAGGTCTCAACATCGTCGGCGGCGACGTCGTCGAGGTGGCGCCGCAATACGACGCCACCACCAACACGGCGCACGCTGCGGCGCAGGTGCTGTTCGAGATACTGAGCCTGATGGTGTTCAGCCCGGCGATAACAGGCAAGGGCGCCTGACGTCTAGAAAAGCAAAGGCAGCCGCCGCGCTGGAGCCGGCGGCCGACCCGAACAAACAAAGCTTCCAGACAGGGGAATGACAATGACAATCCGTAAGACATTTGCCTCCATCGCCGCCGTGCTGATGCTCGGCACGGCCGGTTTCGGCCTCGCAGTTCAGGCCGCTAGCGCCGATGCGCTGGCGGACATCACCAAGGCCGGCACCATCAATGTCGGCGTCTTCGCCGACTTTCCGCCCTTCTCCTCGGCCAGCGCCGACATGAGCCTCAAGGGCTATGACATGGATGTCGCGCAATACATCGCCGATACGCTCAAGGTGAAGCTCAATCCCATCGCCGTCACCGGCCAGAACCGCATCCCGTATCTGAACGATCATCGCGTCGACCTGCTGATGAGCGTCGGCTATTCGAAGGAACGCGAGCAGGTCATCGACTTCGCCGCTGCCTACGCGCCCTACTACATCGCCGTGATCGGTCCGGCAGCGCTTGCCGTCAAAGGCAAGGAAGACCTCGCCGACAAGTCGATCGCCGTCAATCGCGGCACGCTGGAAGACACCTCGCTCACCGAGGCAGCACCGGCATCGGCCGACATAAAGCGCTTCGACAACTACAATTCGGTGATCCAGGCCTTCATCTCCGGCCAGACGCAGCTGATGGTCGTCGGCAACGACGTCGGCGCGCAGGTGCTGGCCAAGCAGGACGCACTGAAGCCGGAGCAGAAGTTCCAGCTTCTGACCTCGCCCTCGCATATCGGCCTCAACAAGAACGAAGACGGCCTGAAGAAGGCCGTCAACGATGCGGTCGCCAAGATGCTGGCCGACGGCAAGCTGGACGAAAGCTCGAAAGCCTGGCTGAAGACGCCGCTCAATCCCGACAATCTCAAGGATTGAGTTTCCGTGGCCTTTGCCTGGCTCCCGGGTGCCCTGGGCGACATCGCGCATGGCGCGGCCACGACGATCCTGCTGATCGCCGTGACCACGCTGGCCGGAACGCTGCTCAGCATCCTGGGTGCCGCGGGGCGGCGAAACGGCCCGGTGCTGCTCAAGCGGGCAATCGCCTGCTATGTCGAGGTGATGCGCAACACGCCGTTCCTGGTGCAGTTGTTCTTCATCTTCTTCGGGCTGCCCAGCCTGGGCGTCCGGCTCGACCCGCTCCTGGCCGCGATGCTGGCGATGACGCTCAACATGGCGGCCTACACCATCGAGATCGTCGGCGCCGGGCTTGACGCCGTGCCCGGCGGGCAGACGGAAGCAGCGCTGGCCCTTGGGCTGCGGCCACGCCAGGTGTTCGTCAAGATCGTGCTGCCGCAGGCGCTCAAGATCATCTACCCCGCGCTCACCAGCCAGATCGTCATCATGATGCTGGAGTCCGCCGTCGTGTCGCAGATCGCCGTGCGTGAGCTGACCTACGAGGCCGACATGCTGCAGGCACGCACCTTCCGCTCCTTCGAGACCTATTTCGTCGTGACGCTGGTCTATCTCGCTCTGTCGATGGCCTTGCGCCGGCTGCTGGTGTCAGGCGGGCGCCGCGCGCTCGGAGCCGGTGTGTCATGATCGAGTTCACCTTCTGGGACATCGTGCGCAACCTACTGCTCGCCGCCCGCTGGACGGTGCTGCTATCGCTGGCCGCCTTTATCGGCGGCGGCATCGTCGGCATGATCGTGCTGTTCTTCAGGATCGCTGAGAACAAATGGAGCCGGCGTGTCGCCTCCGGCTACATCGCCCTGTTCCAGGGGACGCCGCTCTTGATGCAGCTGTTCCTGATGTTCTTCGGCCTGCCGATGCTTGGTCTGCGCATCGAGCCGTGGACCGCGGCGGCGCTCGGCCTCACCTTCTTCGCCAGCGCCTATCTCGCCGAGATCTGGCGCTCCGGCGTCGCGGCGCTACCCCTCGGTCAATGGGACGCCGGTGCCAGCCTCGGCCTGCACTATCTGCAGGAACTCAGGCTGATCATCCTGCCGCAGGCGTTTTCGATCACCCGCGCACCCACGGTCGGCTTCCTGGTGCAGCTGATCAAATCGACGGCGCTCACCTCGATCATCGGCTTCGAGGAGCTGGTGCGGACCTCCAACGCCATCAACAATGCGACCTTCGAACCGTTCAAGGTATACGGGCTGGTGGCGCTGATCTTCTTCGTCATGTGCTTTCCGCTGACGCAATACGCCCGCAGGCTCGAGAAACAGGCGGCTGCTCGCTGACGCGCCAAGGCAGCGCCCGATTTCAGACCGGCAACCCAAGCTGCTTGCGCAGGCTCTTGTCGAATGCGGATGCGGGGACGAAACGGCGCAGGAAACGGACCTGGCGCGCCATTTTCCCCGCCGCATAGCGTTTCTTCGGCGCGGGATCGGTCGCTGCTGCCAGAATGGTCTTGGCGACCACTTCGGGCGCATCGCCTTTTTCCATCGATTTCCGAACGGACATAGTCATGCCAGCGCGCGCGGAATCATAGAT
>NZ_RZQE01000111.1:0-14664 GCF_004022955.1 Mesorhizobium sp. M7A.F.Ca.US.002.01.1.1
CGGACCAATCTCGAAGCCATGCTGCGCGCCGTCTCGCAGCACCGCCTGCGGCCCGTCATCGACAAGGTCTTCGCCTTCACCGAGGCCGGCGATGCCTATCGCTATTTCCAGCAGGGCGACGTCGTTGGGAAGGTGATCATCGACGGCGCCTGACCCATCGAGTCCTCAAACCCAAGGGAGAACGACCATGACAATTCGTGAAGCCTCGGCCAAGTGGCAAGGGACGCTGAAGGAAGGTTCGGGCCGGTTGCGGCTCGGCAGCGGCGTCTTCGAAGGCGCCTATTCCTTCCCGTCGCGTTTCGAGAACGGTCCGGGCACCAACCCGGAAGAACTGATCGCCGCGGCGCATGCAGGCTGCTTCTCGATGGCGCTGAGCGCCATGCTGGGCAACGCCAATCATGTCCCGACAAGCATCAGCACCGTCGCCAAGGTGCATCTTGGCGCAACCGCTGCCGGTCCGACGATCACCCGCATCGAACTCGAAACCGAGGCAGAGGTCGCGGGACTTGCCGAAGATGAATTCGAGCGCCTTGCACAGTCCGCCAAGGCGGGCTGCCTCGTCTCGCGGGCCCTTGGCGGCGTGTCTCAGATCACCCTCAAGGCAACGCTCGTCGAAGCCACCAAAGGTCAATGAAGCCAGGAGAAAGAAGATGACACAGGAGCTTGTCATGGACGCAAACGCGTACGGTCTGTCCCAGCAGACGGCCGAGATCATGCGGCGCTACAACGACGTATTCCAGCGCCATGATCCTTCGGCACTCGCCGAGCTGGTGGCCGACGATTGCGTGATCGAGAACACCGTGCCGGCGCCGGACGGCGCCCGCCATGCCGGCAAGGAAGCGTGCGTCGCGCTTTGGACGGCGATCGCGACCCAGGCCGGCACGCGCTTCGATATCGAGGAAACCTTCGTTGCCGGTGACCGGGCAACGATCCGCTGGCGCTATTTCATGACCGACGGCAATTCGCTGCGCGGCGTCAACCTCATGCGTGTGGCCGATGGGCGGATCGTCGAAGCGATGGGTTATGTGAAGGGGCAGCGCGCCCCGAGCAATGCCCCGAAAGCGCATAACCGCTTTTCGCCCGGAATAGCGCAACAAAGGAGAGCGGATCAGCGAGACTGAACCGCTCCCCGCTACCGATCGGCCAGCGCCAGCTTTGCGCCGAGCATGACGAAAGCGCCGGCGAAGGTCCGGCGCATCCAGGTCAACACCATTGGCCGCGAGACGACATGGCTGCGGATCGAGGCTGCGAAGATGCCGTAGCCGACGAAAACCACGAAGGTCAAAAGCATGAAGACGGAACTCAGTTCCAGCATTTTCGACAGCGCATTGGGCTCGGTGGTGCTGACGAACTGCGGCAGGAAGGCGAAGAAGAAGATCGACAGTTTCGGATTGAGCACGTTGACGAGGATACCGGTGGCAATCACCTTGCCGGCCGAGCGCGGCGTCACATCCTGCTCGACGCTGAGGCCGCCCTTTTCCTTCAGCGTGTTCCAGGCCATGTAGAGCAGGTAGGCGACGCCGAGATATTTCAGCGTCTCGAAGGCGAGCGCACTGGTGTGCAGCAGCGCCGCCAGGCCAGTGATGGCGGCGGCCATGTGCGGGATGATGCCGAGCGTGCAGCCGAAGGCGGCGATGACGCTGGCCCGCGCACCGCGCGAGAGGCCGGCGCTCAGCGTGTAGAGAACGCCGGTGCCGGGCGAAGCCACGACAATCAGGGACGTCAACAGAAATTCGATGCTCACGATGGTTCCTCCGGCACCCTACCCGGCCAGGAAGGTACCGGGCTGCGGGTCGGCGCACAAGCGGAGGCGACGGGAGATTGGCTACACCGGTAATCCGAGCGCCTGGCGTGCCATCAGACACTCCTCGTCGCCGGGCATGCAGGCGCGACAGACGTCCGGCCGCACGTCGTAGATGCCGCAAGCGGTCGACTTGCCGATCTCGCCGGACAGCGCCGAGCAGCGCACGCCCTCGCAACGCATGCCTGACAGGTCGGATGCGACATATTTTTCCGGGATACGGTCGAGCTGTGCGTCATCTTCGGTGGAAAAGCGCGGCCACTCGGCCGAATAGGAACAGCAGGCACCGCAGCTTTGGCAATCGAAGGTGCCCTGTTGCGACGACAAAACGCTTGCGGCGGCCACCAGGGCGGACAGCCCTGGCGCGGCGGGGTTGTGATCTGCGTCTTGCGGCAAGGCGCTATTTCTTCTTGGCCGTCTTGCCCTTCGGCGAATCCGCCGGCGACTTGAACAGGTCGGTCGCCGCCTCGGTGGCATCGCCAGCTTTCGGCGCGGCAACCGGCTTGGCCGGTTTTGCCGCGGCACCCGAGGCTGCCGGCTGATCCTTGGAGGAGAATTTTATGGCCATGTCAGTCCTCGTCGGCGAAGCGCGATGATGGGGCGCGCGGATTGCGCAGGCGGCCGATCAGCGCCGAAACGGCCGTGATGTTCATTTCCTCGGGCGACCAGTTTTTCACCGCCTCGATGTGATGGGCTGCCAGCTCGCGATGCGTGCTGCCGCTGTAGGCGGCGTCCTGATACGTCACCCGCTCATGGGTCTTGGCGTCTTCGCGGACATACTCGATCAGGTAGTTCGGGCATTCGGCGCGGCCGCGCACGCCGACGCGAACCTGGGCATCACCGTGGGCACGCTTGCAGCGCTCGAGCTTTTCCAGCACACGCCGGACGAATTCGACCGGCTTGTCGAGGCCTTCGACCATATCGGCAATGGTTGCGTCGGCGGCGATCGGTGTTGGCGGTACGCGTTTGGTGGCCATCAGCGTCGTCCGGCCCGCTTCGGCAAAGCGGCTAGCGCGGCGGCGGCGGCCATCTCGTCGGCCTCCTTCTCCAGGCGCAATTCGCGCAGACGCGCGGTCTTGGCTTCGCGTGCCTCGCTGACGGCGTCGCGCTCGGAATTGATGCGGTTGAGCGACATCGACTGGGTTTGCGTCTTGCTGAACAGGGACACGGCCTGATCGACGGTTGTCTTTGAACTGGTGGTCAAATCTTTCTCCTGTCAGGAGCCTGTGCCGATGGAGCGAGACCGGGTCTTCGGTCAGGATCACGCACAAAGCAATACGCGCGGCGAATTCAAATTGCTGGAGCGTCCCTTAGCACGTCCAGGCCGGCGCGCAGCGCACTTTCGGCGGCAAGGCGCGGAAAATGAAAAAGGCCAGGCACCGCCTGACCTTCCATGAGAGCGTCGCGCAACCAGATGACATCCAAAAGGATGCACCGCACGGGAACGCCCTGCTTATGCACATGATATGCCGTGGAAACTCAGGTCGCCGCGGCCATGCGCCCGAATTCGCCACTCACCGGTGCCAGTACATCCGTGGTCACCGGGAGAGCAGAATTCGTTTTTCAGGCCGCCTTCAACTGGTCGGCGGACATCTTGCCCGACTTGTTGTCGCGGACCATCTCGTAGCCGAGCTTCTGGCCCTCGACGATGTCACGCATGCCGGCGCGCTCTACGGCCGAGATGTGGACAAAAACGTCGGCCGAGCCGTCGTCAGGCTGAATAAAACCAAAACCTTTGGTGGCGTTGAACCATTTAACTGTGCCGGTGCTCATGACGAACCCTTTCCATGGCAAATATTCGTTCGACGCCATGCGGATGCACAACGTCGTTTGTCCCGATTTTTGATGTGGGAAGTTCGTCAAAGGCGCGCTCGAAAGCGCGGATAACAAAAGTCAGTCAAACAAATATCGACGATTTGCTTGTAGGCTTCTTTTGGCGCGCTGTCAAATTTGCATAAAGCCACAGATGCGGATTTCTCCCAAAACACCAGGCCAAACCAGCTGGCATGACGGCAAACCGGGCGCCAAACAGCGCGCTTGCGCCAAGTTGAAAAAATTTTCTGGCATCCAGGAACCATCCACGCAAAGGCGCATTTATGCCTTGTCGTCAGCAGTTCGTGAGAGCAATCGAAAGAACGGTTGATGGCAAAGACGCCCCCCGCACGATAAAAGGTGCGAGGGGCGTTTTCGTTGGATCCGGCTATTCGTCCGGGCCGGGTTCCGGCCACCTCTCCTTGGCCGCCTCGGCATACCAGTGCCGCATCGCCGGCGTTGCCAGCACGGCGTCGACATAGGCGCGCGTATCCGGCGCCAGCGTGCCGCCATAGGTGTCGAAACGGGTGACGACAGGCGCATACATGGCGTCGGCCGCGGTGAAATGGCCAAACAGGAACGGGCCGCCCCTGCCGTATTTTTCCCGGCACTCGCGCCACAGCGCCTCGATGCGGGCGCGTTGCGCCTCGCCCTCGGCGTCGAGCGGCTTGTGGCCCTTCGGCCGGCGCAAATTCATCGGCCAGCCATAGCGGACCTCGCGAAAGCCGGAATGCATCTCGCTCGCGGCCGAACGCGCCAGCGCGCGGGCGTCGATATCGGCCGGCCAGAGCTTTTTCTCGGGAAACAGGTCGGCGAGATATTCAAGGATGGCAAGGGTTTCCCAGACGATCTTGCCATTGTGATTCAGCACCGGCACCTGACCGGTCGGCGACACTTTCGCCAGATTGGCAAAGGTTTCAGGCGTGCGCAGCCGCACGAAACCTTCCTCGAACGGGATCTCCAGATGCCTCATCGCCAGCCATGGCCGCAACGACCATGAGGAGAAACACTTGTTGCCGATATAGAGCGTGAATTCAGCCATTTTTCTCCCCGCATGCACGGCCATCCAAATTCCATGGTCGACGCGTGTTCGCAGCCTAGCCCACCAGCCTTGCCCCAGGGCGGCGGCCGCGCGACCTGATCTGCCGTCCGGGCGACGCCTGGAACCTAACCGACGCCGGCTCGTTAGCTACCGCAAATGAATTCCTCCGAATTCAGAACCCCAGGAGATGCGCAAAAAATGGTGAACAAGGATCAGGTTGCGGGCGTGGCCAAGCAGGTCAAGGGCTCGGTCAAGGAAGCCGCGGGCAAGGCGACCGGCAACAGGCAGACCCAGGCCGAAGGCACGGGCGACCGGACCGCCGGTAAGGTGCAGAAGGCCTATGGCGACGTCAAGGACAAGGTCAAGAAGGCGCTCTGATCCGACATCGGCAAACGCGCTTTATCGAGGGAAAGGCGGTCGCGAAGGCCGCCTTTTTCAGGTGCTCCAGCCCTTGCTGAAAGCATTGGTGAAGGCGACCTCGCCGTGATCGCCGGCCGCCTCGCCCAGCACCACGTCCATGCCGTCGCTGGTCACCCTGGCCAGCGCGAAACCGCCCATATAGGCAGCCTTCGGCTTGAACAGGTCGATCCCGTCCCTGCGATAGATCAGCGGCGTTTCGTGCTGGTGGCCATGGAAAATGCCGACGACATTGTAGCCCTTCAGCGCCGCCAGCAACGCCTGCCGGTCGGCCTCGCTCCACCAATGCGGCGCACCACTGCCGTCATCATCGAAGTGCCGCTTGGCGGCATCCCAACGTTCCACCGAGAAAGTGTCCCAGCCATAGTGCTGGAACAGGATGACCGGACGGCCGTCCGCCGCATAGGTCGCCAGATCCTGCTTCAGCCATGGCAGGCTGCTCTCGGCGCCGTGGCCGGTATCGCCGGCGAAACGATGCGTCTGGATCAGATGCAGGCCGCCCCAGTCCCAGGAGTAACAGTCGGTGTCGACATCGTAGTCGGTGGCAGGCACCGGCGGCTTGAAGAACACGCCGGCGCGATGGTTGACCTCGACATAATCGCGCAGTTCGCGCCGATACCAGTCGACATGGTGCGGCGGGCCGTTCTGGTCGAGATCATGGTTGCCGAGCCCGATATAGACCGGCATGTGCACGCGATCGGGACCGACGCCCTGGCTGTAGCGCTGGCTGAACTGGAGCAGTTGGGTGCCCTCGCTCGGCTGCGTGATCTGGCCGCCGCCATCGTCGGTGATGTCGCCGCCGACGACAAGGCCGAGCGGCGTGCCTATCCTGCCGGCCGAACGCAGGCCGGTGGCGACGCCATTGATCTCAGTTGGCCAGTCCTTGTCGCCAAGCGCATTCAGCGCCGCCACGTTGCGCAGCAGCGCGGCGTCGGTCTTGCCTTCCTGCAGGCAGTTGGGGCTCAAGCCGCTCGCCATGCGGCAGGCATGGACATCGGCGATGAACAGGAAAGTGGCGTCGATCGACTGGACGCGTTGCCCGGTCTGGCTGAAGGCCGGGCGCGACAAGGCGCCGGCCGCGGCAAATCCTGCAGCCTGCGCCAGGAAGTTGCGTCGGGAAAGCGATGCAGTCGAACGGCGATTCATCATACGCTGATTCAGCATGGACAGCGGCCGGTCGTCCAGCGCCTCTGCGTCATCATCGACATGACGCCACGGGGCTGGCATGTCTCGCTTGCGCAAGCGGAGGAGGACGAAAAATGAAAGCCGCACCTATCTGCATGATCCTGGCCGCGATGTTGTGCGCGAGCACCGCGCATGCGGCGGGTTGCGTCGACGCCAAGTCCGCCAGGAAGGGTTTCGTTCTGGCGAGACCCGGCATCCAGAGCGAATTTCGGCCCGTGGCCGGCGGGATGATGTCGGTTGCCAACACCTACGAATCGCAATCGCCCCAGACCCAATATCTGTTCGCCGGCCTGATCGAGGTGTTTCGCGACAGCGACACCGGTCGCCAGGCGATGATCCCGTTTTCCGATCTGCGAAAGCTGTTTCCGCTGAAGGCGGGGACAAAGGCCGCGATAGAGTTCGTCGAGTTGTCGCCGAACAAGCCGCCGAAGGGCACCAAGACGCTGAGCCTGGTCGTGAAGGGCAAGGAGACATTCAGCCTGGGCGAGTGCAAATACAATGTCCTGGCGGTCAAGGAGACCTTCAAGAACGGTGCCGGCGAGACGCTGGATTCATTCACCGCCCTCTATGCGCCAGATCTGCAAGCCGCGCTCGCCCGGCGCTACGATGAAGGCACCAGTTCGGAATCCGTCAACGGCTACGAGACGATCAAGCCGCTGGCCGAGTAGCTGAACCAGAGCACGGCGAGTCAAGGGGTTCCCGGCCGTGGCAGTATTCTGTTGCGTCGCCTGGCTGCCAATGCGCCCTGCGATGGCGATGGCGACGGCGCGCTGCGCTCCAGCCCCGCCAGGCAATCCCGCAGCACACCGGCATCCTGCGTGGCCTTGGCCATCGACATCGCTCCCGAGTAGGCGGCGACCGTCAGCGCGGCGAAGCGCTCGGGGTCCGTGCCCTCGTCCTTGCCTACCTGCTGGTCGGCACGCAGCTTGTCGGCAATCGCACGCCGCCACCCGGCAAAAATCCCGGCAAGGGCAATGCGGAAATCCGGGTCGGCAAGCGACAATTCGTGCGCCAGATTGTTGAGCGGACAGCCGCGCACGAAACCCTGCTGCTCCAGTTGCGCCGCCACGGCCTCGAACACCGCGCGCACGCCTTCGCGGGCTGATGCCGCCGCCAGCACCGGCGCGATCCATGTCTCTTCGACCGCTGCCGCCACACGCTCGTCGATCACCGCCAGCGCCAGCGCCTTCTTGGTCGGGAAATGGTGATGCAGCGCGCCGCCGCTGACATCAGCCGCCGCCATCAGGTCGCCGATGCTGGAGGCGTGATAGCCGCGCGCCTGGAACGCGTCCTCGGCGACATCGAGCACTTTCTTGCGCATGCCCTCAGGGTCGTTGATGCGTTTTCCCGGGCGCGGTTTTGGTTGAGCGATCATCTCTGCTGACATTGCCGGACATTAGCATATTGACAAAACAGGACAACCGGTCTGTTTTACAAACAGGACAATCACCCTGTTTTGGAGAATGCCGGATGAACCTGCCCCAGAACGTCGCGCCGAAACCCTCGTCGCTCGCCTCGCCTGTCGTCGAGTTGCGGCAATACACGCTGAAGCCAGGCCAACGCGACACGCTCATCGACATCTTCGACAGCAGGCTGATCGAGGGCCAGGAGGCCGCCGGCATGACCATCATCGGCCAGTTCCGGGATCTCGATCGGCCTGACATGTTCGTCTGGATGCGCGGCTTCGACGGCATGGCTGCGCGGAAAGATGCTCTTGCCGCTTTCTATGGCGGGCCGGTCTGGGCGGCGCACCGCGATGCGGCCAACGCGACGATGATCGATTCCGACGATGTGCTGCTGCTCAAGCCGGCGTGGCCGGGCGCCGGCTTCGACCTTGCGGGGGCGCAGCGGCCAAGCCTGGCCGGCGACGAAAAGCCCATTCGAAACAGGCCGCTGACCGGCATCGTTGTCATCGAGATTCATCATTTGCAGCCGGGCACGGAGGCAGATTTCACCACCCGCTTCGAGATTGAGACGGCGTGCCTGATGACAGCCGACGCACGCCTGCTCGCCGCGTTCGTGACCGAGCCTGCCGAAAACAATTTTCCGCGCCTGCCGGTACGGGCTGACGAAAACGTCTTCATCAGCGTCATGGGTTTTGCCAGCACAGAAGCGCATGCCCGCCACAAGGCCGCGCTTGCCGCCTCGCCGGCATGGCAGGATTTTTGGCGGGCCGCGCAACCCGGCCTGACCAAACCCACGGAGACCTTGCGGCTGTCGCCGACATCGCAATCACTGGTCGGGATCTATTCCTAAAGCGCGTCGACGCGCTTAGGAATAGATCCTTTTTTGTGCATGTCGTTCTCCCAAAACCGGGGCCACTTTTGGGCGACATGCATCAGACTTCAAATGCCTCGACGATGGTCTTGGCGACAAGGGCCGGGTCTTCCCAATGCGGGTTGTGGCCACAGCTCTCGGCCCGGACGAAGACGGCTCCGGCAAGAGCGGATTGCAACGCCTGCTGGTGCGCCTCGCCGAACAGCGGGTCGCAGGCGCCGGCAATGATCAGCGTCCGGGCCTGCACGGCCCGCGCCGCATCGCTCAGATCGGCGCGGCGGATTTCCTCGAGAATCGCGCGCCAGCGCGGCGCCGGCAATGCCGACGCGTCTCTCGCCAAGCCGGCGAGAAAGGCTGGAGGCACGTCGGGACTGCAGGCATGCCACCAGGCGTAGAACGGATCGGCCGGCGATATCGGGTCGCGCAGCGCCTCGACGCCCGCGACCAGCGGATGATCCGGCGCGAAATCGGGCTTTAGCGTGCCGGCCAGCACCACCAGCCCGCCAATCAGCTCCCTGTGTCGCCCTGCCAATGCGATGGCCACCATGGCGCCCAGCGAATGGCCGACGACAAGCGGCCGGTCGAGCCGCAAGCGTAGGATCAGCCCGGCAATATCGTCGGCGAAATCGGCTATGCCGCAGCCTTTGCCGGCCTGCGAGGCGCCGTGGCCGCGCAGATCCGGCATGATCAGACGGCGGCCGGCCAGATAGGGCGCCAGAAGCGAAAAGCTGCGGCTGGTGTCGGTGAAGCCGTGCACCAACAGCAGTGCCGGCTCGGCGCCTGTTATCTCGACATAGGCGATGTCGAGATTGCCGACAGTGACGAACTGCTTGCGGCCGGCCCAGCCGTCCTGGTTCGCGCAGGCATTCAGCACCGCCGCCCTCACAGGCCGAGCTTTTCCTTGACCGCGGCAAGGCCGGGTTGGCCGTCGAAGGTGGTGACACCGGCGAGCCAGGCATCGAGACGGCTCTTGTTGGCCGTGATTGCCTTCAGCGCGCCGTCCTCCGGCTTCATGCCGTCATTGATCAGATAACCCATGCCGACATTCTCGAAATCGATGTCGAAGGCGAGGTTTTTCAAGAACTGTGCGACGTTCGGGCATTGCTGCAGATAGCCCTTGCGCACCTGCGTCGTCACCGTCGCGGCGCCGAAATTCGGGCCGAAGAACTTGTCGCCGCCGGTCAGATATTTGAAGTCGTACATCGTGTTCATCGGGTGCGGCGCCCAGCCCTGGAAGACGATGAACTGCTTCTCCTTGATCTCGTAGCCGACCTCGGAAAGCATGCCGGCTTCGCTCGATTCGACCACCTGCCAGCCGTCCAGGCCAAAGGCGGGATCGGCGATAGCGTCCATCATCAACTGGTTTGAACCGGGCTCGATGCCGTACATTTTCTTGCCGAATTTGTCGGCGAATTTGTGCAGGTCGGAAATGTCCTTGACGCCGGCTTCCCAGACATAGGTCGGCACGGCGAATGTGTATTTGGCGCCTACGAGATTGACGCGCACATTCTCGACCGAGCCGTCCTTCTTGTAGGGCTCGTAATAGGTGACCATGGCCGGGTCCCAGTAGCCCAGGAACAGGTCGAGGTCCCTGTTCTTCATGCCCTCGTAGATGACGTTGATGCCGAGCACCTGGCTTTGCGGCTGATAGCCAAGCGCCTCCAACAGGACATTTGCGACTCCTGTGGTGAAGGCAAGGTCGTTCCAGCCGGGTTCGGCCATGCGGACCGTCTTGCACTCTTCGGCCTCGGCCGCCTGGGCCGCATGAGTGGCCAACATGAGGCCGGCAAGGCAGACGCCATTTGCAAGGATGCGCAACATTTCGGTTCTCCTCGTCCACAAAATTGACCAATCGGTCTTTTTATTGTCCCATGGGTCAATTCTTGATCTGAACGGACGAAGATGTCAACGTGGATTCGACATGCATGGACCGATGCCGTGAAACTCAAGCGTCTCAGTGAGATCCGCCGCAAGGAATTGCGGCAGGCGGCCTTCGCGGTGCTGGAGCGCGAGGGCATTGCCGGCGCGACCCTGGAAAAGGTGGCGGCGCAGGCCGGTGCCTCCAAGGGCATCGTGCTGCACTATTTCCGCAACAAGCAGGAATTGTTCGAGCACGCGATGCGTGAGGCAAACGCCGTCCTGTGCCAGGCGGTGATCGCGCGGCTTCGCCGGGCGCAGACACCGATGGAGCGCATGGATGCGGTGATCGAGGGCAATTTCGAGGAGCATCTGTTCCAGCCGCCTCTCTGCCATGCCTGGCTGTCGCTCTGCGCCGAGGTGCCGCGCGACGAGAAGATGGCTCGTATCCAGAGGGTGATCCATGCGCGCATGCGCTCGAACCTGTTGTCGGGCCTGCGCGGCCTCGCCTCGCCCGGAGATGCCGACGACATCGCGCTTGGCGTCACCGCGCTGATCGACGGGCTTTGGTTGCGGCTCGGCCTGCAGCCGGGCAGTGTGTCGCGCGAACAGGCTGTCCGCCAGGTCAAGAATTATGTCGCGGGACGGCTGGCTTTGGGGGAGCTTGCGACCGCCGGCGCTTAAACCAGCCTCGGCCGGCCTGCCGGGTGGCAGCGGTCGAAGTTCATACTGTGGGATAGGCTGACGGCTTGACCTTGGCCGCCACTATACGGTGCTCTCGACGACGCAGAAATCTCGGAGCATCCGATGAGACTTCACAACAAGCGCGCGCTGGTTACCGGCGGGTCGGACGGTATCGGCCTGGCGATCGCCGAGGCCTTTTCGCGCGAGGGCGCGGACGTCCTGATCGTCGGCCGTGACACCAAAAAGCTCGACGCCGCCCATAAGCAGCTCGGCGGCACTATCGAGACGCTGTCGGCCGATCTTGCCACATCGGCCGGCATTGCGGCCGTCGGCGAGCACGTCAAAGAATCCGGCAGGCCGCTCGATATTCTCGTCAACAATGCCGGGGTGGCTTTCCTGGTGCCGTTCGAGACCGTCAGCGAGGCGCAGTTCCAACAATCCTTCGCGCTCAATGTGACGGCGGTGTTCTTCCTCACGCAGGGTCTGCTGCCGCATCTGGCGGCCGGCGCGTCGGTGATCAACATCTCGTCCTATTTCGCCAACAAGATGATCCCGAAGCGGCCCTCGAGCCTCTATTCCCTGTCAAAGGGCGCGTTGAACTCGCTGACCAAATCGCTGGCCTTCGAACTCGGCCCGCGCAGCATCCGCGTCAACGCCATCGCGCCCGGCACTGTCGACACCGCCATGCGACGCAAGACCGTCGACAATTTGCCGGCCGAGGCAAAGGCCGAGCTGAAAGTCTATGTCGAGCGCAGCTATCCGCTTGGCAGAATCGGCCGCCCCGACGATCTGGCGGGCATCGCAGTGTACCTCGCTAGCGACGAGGCGGCCTGGACCAGCGGCGGGGTCTTCTCCGTCGACGGTGGTTATACTGCGGGCTGATCCGTCCGGGCGCCACGCCAAGCGCCGACATTTTCTGCGACGCCACTTTCTACAAATCCAAGTACGCCTACCGCCTCCAGGACCTGATCGCGAACCCAGCGATGGGGTGGCTCGTCGTCGTGGCGCGCGTGCCAGTACATCCTGATTTCCGGAACAGCAATGGGAAGCGGCGGTTCAAAGATGACGAGCGGCAGGGTCTCGGCCGCCCAAACCGCGAACTGCCTGGGCACCGCCGAAAGGTGGTTTCCATTTGCCACGGCTAATGCGACAGCCTGAAAGTGCGGCAGGGTCAGGCTTACACGGCGCGTCCGCCCGATCTTGCGGAGCGCCTCGTCGGTGGAGCCCGACATCGACCCGTCGATAGAACGAAGAATATGGGGCAGCTCGCAGAAGAGGTCGATCGGCAGAGTCTTGCCTTCCATGATTCCCGCCTGCCTGATCGCAGCGTTGTCGTGCGCGGCGATGATGGCGAATGGTGAATGGAACAGAGGCGTGCTTGAGACCCAGTCGGAGACCTCCAGCGGACGCTCGAGCGCTACGTCGATTTCATCGTCCTGGAGCAGCCGCGAGACATCGCCGCGCGCGCTATCGAGAAACCTTAGCGACGCGCGCGGCGCGGCGCCAGCGATGCGTGCCGCCAGCGCTGGCATCAGCATCATGGAAAAGAAATCCGCCCCCATGAACGTGAAGGTTCGCTCCAGTTCCGCCGGATCGAACGCCTTGGCCGAATGGAAGACGCGTTCGATCTCGCGAAGCGCCACGCGCAACGGCTCGGCCATGCTCTCGGCGCGCGGTGTCGGCATCATGTCATTGCCCCGTCGCACGAACAGCTGGTCGTTGAGGAGATGTCGCAAGCGATTGAGCGCAGCGCTGACGGCAGGTTGGCTGAGGCCGATCTGCTCGCCGGCACGCGTAACGCTTCTCTCCCGCAGAAGGGCGTCGAACACCTTGATGAGATTGAGGTCGAGCGCGTTCAAATTCATCGCATCAATTCGCCCCATACGATCATTCGATTTCCGTTGTCGGCGTATCCCTGGCTAGATCGTCATCGGCCCAGCAGGCACAGGCAACAGAAGGATCAGACACGCCATGACAATGACCCCCGGCACGATCACAGGCAAGGAACTCTTCTGGTTCAACAACACGCTCGTCGCGATCCACGTCTCGTCGATGGCAGGAGAGGACGGCACCTGCGTCGTCGAGCATCACATGCCCTATGGCGACTCGCCGCCGCTGCATGAGCATCGCAGGGAAGACGAAGTGTTTCACATCCTGGAGGGGAGATTGCGCTTTCAGATCGACGGCCACGAACGCATTGCGGACGCCGGCGAAACCGTCATCGCACCGAAAGGCCTGCCGCACACCTACCGGGTCGAATCCCCGGAAGGTGCGCGCACCCTCACCATCACGCGCGGTTCGGATTTTGAGACGATGCTGCGTCAGGCGAGCCGTCCCGCCGAACAGCCCGAACTGCCGCCGCTGATGGAACCAACACCGGAAATCATCGCGGCACTGGTGCAGCTTTGCGCAAAAAACGGCATCGACATTGTCGGTCCGCCGCTGGGGTGAGAGGCCGAAACTGCGCAGTCCTTCCCTTCTCCCCTTTGTGGGAGAAGGAGAGACGCGCCGCGCCTTCAACCGATTTGCATCCTCGCCGCCCGCATTCTCCGCTTGAAGCCGTTTGTGCAACGCGATACGCCGTTGCCGACTTCGACAAGGAGAGACCCGTGACCGCTGCAAAGACCAGAACCGAAACCGACACGTTCGGTCCCATCGAAGTCGCCGCCGACCGGTATTGGGGCGCGCAGGCGCAGCGTTCGCTCGGCAATTTCAAGATCGGTTGGGAGAAGCAGCCGGCGTCGATCGTGCGCGCATTGGGCATCGTCAAGCGGGCGGCGGCCGAAGCCAACATGGAGCTCAAGCGGCTCGATCCTGCGATCGGCAAGACGATTGTCGAGGCGGCGCAAGAGGTCATCGACGGCAAGCTCGATGAGCATTTCCCGCTGGTGGTCTGGCAGACCGGTTCGGGCACCCAGTCCAACATGAACGCCAATGAGGTGATCTCCAACCGGGCGATTGAGATGCTGGGCGGTGTCATGGGCTCCAAGAAGCCGGTGCATCCCAACGATCACGTCAATATGAGCCAATCGTCGAACGACACCTATCCGACAGCCATGCACATCGCCTGCGCCGAACGCATCGTGCACGATCTGTTGCCGGCACTGAAGCACCTGCACAAGGCACTCGCCGCCAAGAGCAGAGAGTTCAATCACATCATCAAGATCGGCCGCACGCACACGCAGGATGCCACCCCCCTTACGCTTGGCCAGGAATTTTCGGGCTATGCCGCGCAGGTCGCTTCGTCGATCAAGCGCATCGAGCTGACGTTGCCCGGGTTGCAGGAACTGGCGCAGGGCGGCACCGCCGTCGGCACCGGCCTCAACGCGCCGGTCGGCTTCGCCGAAAGGGTCGCGGATCGCATCGCCTCCATCACCGGCATCGCCTTCGTCACCGCGCCGAACAAGTTCGAGGCGCTGGCGGCCCATGATTCCATGGTGTTTTCGCACGGCGCCATCAATGCGGCGGCCGCCGCGCTGTTCAAGATCGCCAACGACATCCGCTTCCTCGGCTCAGGCCCGCGCTCGGGCCTTGGCGAACTGTCGCTGCCGGAAAACGAACCGGGCTCGTCGATCATGCCGGGCAAGGT
>NZ_RZQE01000112.1:0-14656 GCF_004022955.1 Mesorhizobium sp. M7A.F.Ca.US.002.01.1.1
CATCGTGCCGCCGAACTGCCTGTCTGGCTGCACAGATACAATTGGCATCGTCCACATGGCAGCCTAAAGTCAAAAACGCCTATCAGTCGCCTCGCCCTGATCGAGGACAACCTGTTGAAGCTCCACAACTAGGTCGTCCAGCATCACAGTGAACCGCGTACGTAGTATTTTGTCGTAGGCGGCATTCTGGATAGCCGGATACGGGCTCTTCACCCGCTGCACCACCGATTGCGGGATGATGTCGCGAGAAACATTCACGGATTTCGTGAAAAAAGTGTACCCGCCGAAGAGCCCTACTCGCGGGGGCGGTGCAGCACCACCTCGGTGTCACTGCTCGTGTTCATGCGATGGACTAGGCCGGCCAGCTGTTGACGCAGCTCGCGGTAGTTGTAAGTCTCACCCGTGTAGACGAGCACCAAGTCAGGTCGGCCATCCCCCTGGAGCATCCTCGGCTGGCGGCCGCCCTGGATATCGATGATTGCCAGGCGGTGGTGTCCCAGCGCCGCAGGCCCGCCGATCCAAGTCCCCTCGTCGTCCGGACCGTGGTTCGCTATGGTGGCCGTCATATCGGCAAGCTCCCTTCGCGCATCGGGACCTCCGAGGTCTCGATTGAAGTCGATCCATTCACAGATGCCGCACAGGTTATGTCGCCGCATTTGGGCGAAGCAGATATAAGGCCAGTGGGAAACCATCGAGGCAAAGTGACGGATCTAGCCCAGCTACGATCCGCATCCGACATTGTCGGACATCGGACAGCACCGCGATTCGCTGCATAGGAAGCCTGGAGTCGCGATTTCCCCTGGGGGAATCAGCGCATGAAAGGAGAGCTGGGTCGTGTCTGCCGAAATGAGAAATTGCTCCCCCTTATTGCATCACCGAGGAATGTTACCCAGCGCGATAGACGGACATGCCCTATCTCCCCCCGTTGCAGCTGAGGGAGATAGGGGCCAGCTCTTCATTCAACCCTCATGGAGGATGATCAGCCCAGCCATTTCCATGCGCCGGCCTTCACAAGCCGTGCACCATTCAGGTTCTTTTCCTTGAAGCGCGACGATCCTTGTCAGACGTCGCAACACTTGCTGCCGAGAGCACGAGCTCTTCCTCGAGCATGCCTTGATCTGCGCCTCGAACGGCTCGCACATGCTGGGTTTCAACGACTTCGCAGAGGTTGATATTCTGCAGTGACTTCGTCTCGCTGCTGCACGGCATTGACGCTGGGAGCCATGCTCGCGTGGCGCAATTGTGCTGAAGCCGGTGCCCACGGCAACGTTTCTTAACCCGCCCCAGATCCTGGCGTTTGGCTATTTCCGACATTCGTGTCCGGCTTCGGACAAAGGCCGGGTTTGCCGAACGGAGTCGCACCCAATTTCCAGTGCTGCTTGAGCAATAATATCGACCGGCATTACTGCACAACACGAAAGTTGCTGCAAAAACCGAAGTGAACCCAAGGCATCGGGTCAATTGGCATGGCGCTTGCGACTCGGTCGATAGAACGCAGTCAAAATCACGGTTGCAGACCATGCCTACCTCTCAAAGCTCGATAAAGCACGCGAGCAAAATTCCCCGTCTCCGCGGAAGCTCGTCGCCGTTAAACGTGCCTGCTCGGGGGCGGTCTTGCACAAGACCGGTCCGAGGCAACCACGCCAAGGCGCGAGGCTGCCGGAACTGTCGACCGAAGTCGATGCCGCTTCAGTTTAACCGAAAAATGCACCGTACCACTTTGGCCTGGAAGCAAATCAATGACCTATAGAAAGAACGTTCCTCTCGTGACCTTTCGCACGCGTGTTCGCGATGAGTCGATCGGGGGGCCAAATCCTTATCAGTGGGAGAACAAGACCTCCGACGATTATTTCGGGGGCAAGCGCATCATCCTGTTCTCGCTGCCTGGCGCCTTCACCCCGACCTGCTCGACCTTCCAACTGCCCGATTTCGAAAAACTCTATGATCAATTTCTGGAACTGCGAATTGACGCGATCTACTGCGTCTCGGTCAACGATGCTTTCGTCATGAATGCGTGGGGAAAGTCCTTGGGGCTGCAGAAGATCGAGCTGATCCCAGACGGGTCGGGCGAGTTCACGCGCAAAATGGGCATGCTGGTCGCGAAGGACAATCTGGGCTTTGGCATGCGCTCCTGGCGATACGCCGCTCTGATCGACGATGGCGTGGTGGAGCAGTGGTTCGAGGAGGAAGGCTTCTGTGACAACTGCGAGACGGACCCCTATGGCGTTTCATCCCCGCAAAACGTTCTCGACAAATTGAAGGCGGCGGCATGACCCAGAAGTGGAAAGTCTCACACAACCCAAGCACACACTAGAGCCTCCTCGGCAGATCACGGTTCAACATGCATCTCTCAGCAAGCCTGCTTCAACGCCAGAAGCAACGTATGGTCTTATCGCCTCAAGCCATTGAAGCTATTCGCTTGCTGCGATTGACGCATACTGAACTCCATCAGCTCGTGCAGCAGGCACTCGAGAAGAACCCCGTTTTGAAGCCTGACCCGTTTGACGACGATTCGCCGCTGCCAGGGGTGGATCAGCGGAGCAGTCAAAGCAGAAGCGAAATCGGCGAATCGCCCATTGGCGGGCCGTCTGGCGGGCGCGGGCAATGGAAGTCGCAACGCAGTAGCGGCAACGATCGACCTGCCGTCGAGGAGTTTACCGCCCACACCGAAACATTGCACGACCATGTCGCCCGCCAGGTCGCCCTCAACCCGTTCACCCCCCAGGAGCGGCTGATTGCCGGACAGCTCGCCGCTCATCTGGAGGACACTGGCTATCTTCAGGTAAACCTTTTCGATCTGGCCAGGACGTTAAACGTTCGGCAAGCTGATGTGGAACGGGTCATCGGAATCTTGCAGCAATTTGATCCGCCGGGCATTTTTGCGCGAACTCTCAGCGAATGCCTGGAGATTCAGCTGCGCCAGCAAGACCGGTTCGACCCGGCTATGGCAGCTTTGGTCGCCAATCTCGAGATGCTTGCACGGGGGGATTTTCAGGGATTGAAGCAGCGTTGCGGAGTCGACGAGGAGGATCTCCTCGACATGAGGAACGAAATCCGCGCGCTCGATCCCAAGCCTGGAGACCGGTTCCAGTCCGGGACGCCGGAAACCATCGTACCGGACGTCTGGGTAATGCCCAAGTCCGAAGGTGGATGGCGGGTGGAGCTTGATCCGGCCACGCTGCCCAAAGTGTTGATCAACCACACCTATGTCGCCGAAATCTCGCAGCTGACCAAGCAAAATCCGGAAGGCAAAGCGTTTCTCGACAATTGCCAGGAAAAAGGGAACTGGCTGATCAGCAGTCTCAAGCAGCGCGCTAAGACGATCCTTAAGGTTGCGACCGAAATCGTGCGCCAGCAGGATGCCTTTTTTACACACGGCGCCGCCCATCTGCGGCCTCTCTGTCTCAAAAATGTCGCTGACGAGATCGGCATGCACGAGTCGACGGTAAGCCGGGTGACTTCGAACAGGTACATGTTGACTCCGCGCGGGGTGTTCGAGCTGAAGTATTTTTTCGCTGCGCCAATCGCATCCTGCGAGGGCGGCGATGCGCACTCCGCCAAAGCTGTCTGCCATCGGATCAAGGCAATCATAGCCGAAGAATCGCTCGACAAGGTACATTCCGACGAAGACATCGTTGCTCAACTCAAGGAGACCGGCATCGATGTCGCTCGCCGTACCGTCACCAAATATCGCGAGGCGATGAACATCCCTTCCTCCATACGACGGCGCCGCGATAAGCGTTTGTCCGCAGCTGCGATCAAGCGAAGTGACTAACCGACATTCGTGGTCGGCGAGAGGCGACTCTCAACTTCCTCCGGGCCGAAGCAGCTTTCGAAGTCATGGCATTCCCCGCAACTGGGTGCTGTGCATGACGAAAAGCCTTCGGCCTCACACAGCTTGCGGTAAAAGTACTTTTTCCATTTCATGTTTTCTGTGTTGCCTGCCGCCAGCGCGGGAAAATGTCTGGCAAGCAGGCGGCTGAGCTCAGCGCGATTTGAGAGGCCAAGATCCCGCCAAAGATGGTCCATGCGCATCGCACGCCGGGCGATGATCTTGGCCAAGCGGGCGCTCGCCGGGTCGGCCGGCGCAGCATGCGCTAGCAGCAGCCGGCGTAGCAGTTCCTCTTCCAGTTCCGGCTCGGGCTCGCTCAACTCCTCCAAAGCGAATACGCTGCTGGAGGTAGACGGGAAAGTTGCGGCCAAGACATCACGCAATTCGACAGACGAAAGGCCTGTCCCCTCCGTCGCCAACACCTCGCCCGCCTGGACCTCCTCAAGCGAACGTGAATGTACGCAGGGCAGCACATGCTGATCGAAGCTCCTCCCTAGCTCGGACCCACGCCATTGCGCGCTGGATAGGCAGCCATCATCGTAACGGCCGGCTTCAGCTTCCGGCATGACAAAGCGCCTTGTTGACCGCAGGGATGATCTTGTCGCCCCAGAGCTCGATCTGGCGCAGCATCGTCTTTTGGTCGAAGTCGCCCAATTGAGTCTGAACTGCGATCTGGTCCGGTTTCAAGATATCGATCTCTTCCAGCAGGCGATCAATCACGCGATTTACGCTGCCAATCGGCAAATTTTTGCGCATGGTCTCGAAGGACAGATCCTGCTGGGTCGGTGTCTCCTGCAGCAGGTAGCCATCGTGGCTCTGTTGGCGACGCTGATGCAGGGCTTCAGAAAGCCGGCGCTGGAAGCGGGCATTGTCGAGATAGCTGTTGATCTCCAACTCGTCGTGGCTGGCATAGCAGCAGCGCAGCAGCGATATCTTGACGTCGGTGACGTTCTTTTCCTCGGATGCCGCCGCCCTCTCGACTGATTCACGCAGTGTGGTCAAAGTCTCTAAGCCGTCGTGGAAGGCTGTGACAAAAAAATTGTGCCCCTCGCGGTAGGCCCGAGCCATCCGTGCGGCTCCGCCAGCGATCCAGATAGGCGGCGTCGGCTGCTGGACTGTGCGGACCGAAATCGCTGTTGGGGGGATCTTCTCATACTGGCCGTCGTGTTCGAAGACGTTTTGGTTGAGGCCCTTGAGAATGATGTCCAGGTATTCCGAAAAGACGGCCGGCGCCTCATCGATGTCCACGCCGAACCGTTCGAACTCGAACTGCTGGTATCCCAAGCCTACGCCGAGCTCGAGACGGCCGTTCGCAACGATGTCGGCGAAGCCGATCTCGGACAGCAGGCGCTGCGGTTGGTAAAGCGGCAGCACGCAGACGGCAGTGCCCAGGCGAATCGTGCTTGTCAAGCCGCCGCAGTGCGCCACCATCATCAGCGGGGATGGTATGAGGCTGTAATTGTTGAAGTGGTGCTCAGCAAACCACGCGGTGTTGAACCCAGCCTGCTCCGAAGCGACGGCCTGTTCGATGGAGTTGCGGATGACGCTTTCTGAGGATTGGTGATAGCCACGCTGGGCGGCCAGAATGAAAGTGGCAAATTCCATGATTTCTCCTCGTTATAGACACGTCAGCCGACCGGGAATGTGCTCGGCATGCGCATGCTTGGATCTCAAGCACCTCAGGTGCGTCGTGGAGCCGAGGCTTCATAATGCTCGGCCGGTCGCCCTGCGAAGGCCTGGCAATTAACCTGCGGCCTCCGCAAAACATTCGTCATAGAGCTCGCTGGCGTTTCCCGCATCACCGAACGAGGTCCAGCCGCCGTCCACGTAGAGGATCGAGCCGTTGATGTATGAGGCGTCAGACGAAGCAAGGAAGAACGATGCATCTGCGACGTCTTCTGGCCGTCCCATCCTGCCCATGGGGATGCGTCGTCCGATTGCTGTCAGGTCGATGCGGCCGGCTTTGGCCAACTGAGCAAGTGCGGGCGTGCGGATGTGGCCAGGAGCGACGGTGGCTGTCCGAATTCCGACCGGCCCGAGTTCGGCCGCCATGCAACGGGTCAGCATATCCATCCCCGCCTTGGAGGCGCCGTAGGCATGGCGCGGCGCGAACGGCAGAAAGCTGTCGATCGACCCGAGATTGAGGATCACGCCGCCCGGGCGCATAGCCTTGATCGCTTCGCGCGCGCAGGTGAAGGCGCCGGTAAGGTTGACATCCAGGACGTGTTCGAGCTGTTTCGACAGTTGCTCGATCGCAGGCACAATCCTGTCGGCGGTATCAGCACTATTGACCAGAACATCGATATACCCGAAGCGTCCCCTCAGTTCTTCGAACATCGACACCACATCGCTCTCGACGGCCACGTCCAGCGATTTCGCCAGATGCTTGCCGGGGAGCGATGTAGCCAGCTCTGCCGCTGCAGTGCCATCTTTATCAGCAATCACGACGGTGTCGCCGTTCGCGGCAAAGCGGCGAGCGACGGCCGCGCCAATGCTTTTTGCGCCACCGGTGACGAGCACGATTCGCGCATCTGTGCATTCGGCCGGACAGGAGAGCTCGGCTTGGAGCGCACCATCCACCGGCGGGTGAGCATCCCCCGGCTGGTTGAATGACATCCAGCCTCCGTCGACTGCCAGCACCGAGCCGGTGATGTAGCGCGCCTGCGTGCTGCTCAGAAAACGCACGACCCTGGCGATCTCGTCGGGGCGAGCCAAGCGCCCCATCGGCACGCGGCGGCGTATCGCCGCGAGGTCCATTTTGCCAGCGCGTGCCAGTTCTGTGACCATTGGGGTGCGGACGGAGCCCGGCGCCACCGCCGTGACGCGGATTCCTCGCATAGCCCACTCGCATGCAAGGGACTTTGTCAACGAGATCACGCCAGCTTTCGAGGCTGCGTAGGCGTTGCGCCTGGGATTGCCGACCACGCCCGCCATCGAAGCCACATTGACGATCGCACCGCCCGGCTTCATGCGCCGCGCCGCTTCCCGGGCCATAACGAATGGCCCAATAAGGTTCACTGTCACGCCGCGTCGGAAGGTATCGACAGCGGTGTCGATGATCCTATCCATCGTGGGTCCAACCGCCGCATTGTTGATGAGGACATCGATTTGCGCGAACCGTGCTTCGACCTGGCCGAAAAGTGAGAGCATGTCCTTCTCTCGCGACACATCGCACTCCAGACCGACGTGCGGCGACCCGAGATCCCGAGCCAGTTCAACCACACCACTGCCCGGAAGGTCCACCGCAACTACAGTGTCTCCGTCCGCGGCAAGGATATCGACCAGGGCACGGCCGATCCCGCCCGCAGCGCCTGTGATGATTACGGTGCGTGCTGCCAGTTTCACGAGAGCTTCTCCACGATGACCGCTTGTGATCTCAGCCCATCAACCTTGGGCGGAATGAAGGGCCGAGCCAAATCGTTGCAGTGACCGCCAGTCGCGGCCCCACACAGATGTCGTTCCCGTAGGGCGCTCATCCTCCATTCCTACCCACTTATGCAGCTCCCAGTTGGGGACCCTCGACGCCATCTTGGTCGGTGGGGATGTGACCCTTGAGCAACTGGTAGATGGGATCGTCTGGATGTGGTGCTCCAATCGGCTGTCGCCGGCCGAACCTATCTGCCTCAAGAATCGCTGGCGGGATTTGCTCCTCAACCCAATCGTAGACGACTGTCCGTTCCGCAATTCGCCACTCGTCCTGCCTCTTCTGAAACAGATCGCAGTAACGGCCGCAAAGCAGCGTCTGACGTATTTCTTGGTCTGTATCCGGTCCGCGTTGCAGCGCGGTGAAATAGCTCTCGACCGCGGCCTCTGCTGAACTGATGAAGTCGATCAGGCTGTTCGTGATTTGATGGATGTTACGGTGCCCCGGCAGACCGAGAGCAAATTGGATGAAGTCCTCTGCCGGTCCGCAATAGGGACCGTGCCTGTCATACGCTTCGGGCCAGTATGCGCTACGCAGCGCCGCCTCATCGGCGCGGTCTATCCCGCGGCAGTACCGATACAGGCAGTTGCGGATCGCCTCTCGGTCACGCAGTTCGGTAATTTTCGCGTGGTCGACAGGGTCTGTCGCGAATTGTATGATTGTTTTGTCCTTCCCGATGCCAGTCTGCACTTTGCGTGTGTCTCTCTCTACAACTGAGTTAGCGGGGGGCTCGTCAACTTCCAGAGCTTGTTCGGGGCAGGCTCGTACCCCTTTTGAGGCAAGCAGTTGCTCCCCATCGGCAACATCAATATCACCGGGCAAGATGTAGCCGGCGTCATCAAGCTTGAAGACTCTCGGCGCCCGCGCCCAGCAGCGCGCATGACCCTGGCATCTGGCTTTATGTACGACGACACGCATAGCGAACTCCAATGTCGTTGGCTGAAACTTCAGGACCATTCCAGGATCAGATTCTCGATCCCGAACACATGGCCGCCGAAGGTGATAGGTTCAGTCCCTGTCTTGATCCGAAAGGCTGGGATGCGCGCCAGCCACTCCTCCAGGCCAATGACAATCTCCCGCCGGGCAAGGTGTGAGCCAAGACAACGATGGGGACCATAGCCAAAGGCAGCGTGCCGGTTGTCCTCGCGCGCCAGATCGATCTCATTCGGGCATTCGAATTCCGCCGGGTCACGATTGGCAATCATCGTGGCACAGGAAACATAATCTCCCTTGCGGATCGGCGCGCCTTTGAAGTCGACATCCTTCGTTGCCACTCGGATCATCTGAATGGTCGAATAGGCGCGCAGCAATTCTTCCGCAGCGACGGCAATCCGGTCAGGTTCGCTTCGTAGCAATTCCTGATCTTTGGGGTTGCGCGCGAGATGGGCCAAGTCGAAGCATATGGCTGCTGAGACCGTGTCGAGTCCCGCGACGAACACAAGCACGCCGATGCCACGGACTTCTTCGTCACTGAGCAGACGACCCTCGACCTTTGCCTTCACGATGAAGGTCATGAAATCATCGACCGGCTCCTTGCGGCGCTCGGTGGCAAGTTCGTCGATGAAGGCCACGATCGTCCGGGCTGCGGGTGGTCGTTGCTCCTTATCGCCGTGGAGCAGATCTCTAGCCCAGCCGACAAATGTTTCTAGTCCGTTGTCCGAAAGCCCAATAAAGCGAAGGAAGATATTGACCGCGAACGGAACTGCAAAATCCTTCATGATGTCGCAGCTCGTGCCTGATGCGGCGATCCTGTCGATCAGCTTGATCGCTCGTTCCCGGACAGCCGGCTCCAATGCCATTACCCGCTTTGGCGAAAGCAGCGGATTGAGCAGTGAGCGAAAAACACCGTGGAATGGCGGATCGAGCTCAAGCGGGATCATCGGCCAGCTCTCGCCGAGCACAGAGGCGAAGATGCTGCGATGGCTGGAAAACGTTTCGGTGTCCTGCAGCACCCGGCGCTGGTCGCTCGCGCGAGTGATGACCCAGGTACCCCGACCGTCGCGCGTGTTGCTGGTTGAATAAAAGATCGGAGGCCCGGCATGAACGCAAGCAACCGCTGCATGCGGATCCCCGTTAGCCGTCGGCAACATGCCGGGCGACGTAAACAGGTTGAAGTCCCTCACCATTTCGGGCGGGACATGATCTGGAACCGGCCGCGATTTAACCGCGCCAGAATCGAGAGACCGTTCATGAGATGCTGTCGGCATTTGCATGCAATCGTCGGTGCAAGCTCCGTGCCGAATTCGTCTTTCGATAATCCTTGCCGTTTGCTGGGCAACAGGTGGCGCCTGCGCTGACTTGCTGGTCGGGATTGCAACATTCTTGTCCAGCGTCGGACACAGAATGTAGAATGCTAGACAGCGACTTGGAGCAACTCAACTGGTGGGATCGCTAGCCGATCATGTGCCCGGGGAGCATCCAGTTCGAAAGCTTGCGCTAAGCGGCTTGGTGACTTGGCCGAGGTCACCAGGTGGAAACGACCAACACTTGGGGTGAGCCTAGTGGCGCTCCCCTCGATGATGTCTGGCGGGGTGGTTAGCCGCCTCCGTAGGACAAGATCAGTCTACACGAATGGACTATAGCCTCTCCTCGCATGCCTCATTGGCCGTCCTTCAGAGCCGGCCACACGAGCTTTTGTCTTTCAGCAGGGCGTTTTTCTCGCCAGCTACAGAGCCACACCGACGCCATTAATGAGCGTCCAGTCGACGGGTTGGATGGCCCTGTCCATCTTGCCCAGCACCTTGGCTTAGCATTTGCCGGTGCGGCGGAAGCCTTCAAGACGCAGTTCTTGACCTTCTCCAGATCAGCCTCGGATGGATATCGGCAAGGGTTCAGCTCGTCCTTTTGAACTTGCGCATCTTCGTGTTGGCCAACCCCAGGCCGCCCGACATATTTGCGGTCTATCCGGCACCTCAACTTCGAACAACCTTGCGGCAAGCTCTTGGGATAGCCCACGCTCGTGCCTCCACCACCCGCTCAGCAGAGCCAGATTTGTCGTTGATGGCACGGAACTTGCGGAGTCATTCGCAGATGCGTCACGGACCGAGAGTGTCGTCCCATGAATTCGATCACCAAAAAGGCCGCCCGACGTTGCTGGGACCGCCTGCAATTACCTTATCCCAGAATTGGGAGCAACGGCTTCAAAAGGGATAACTCATCACCTCAATTTTGTCGATCGCGCGGCCATCGAACCGCAGCCATCGATCAGACTTCCGCCTCGTTGCACTCATTGCGACCGCCTTGGTGCTTGCGACAACCGCTCAATTCTGGCTGCCAGGATAACCACATATGGCGACGGAACTTCCTGCTTCAAAGCAATATAGAGATCGTCGATCATCCCCCCATCAAGGCCTCGATCGAGGACACCGCGTTCGGCTTGCTTGGTTCGCAGTGAACAGACCGCACTTCGACGAATGCGATCGATGCGACCGCGCCGAGAACTCTCCCGCATTGTCGACGGTTGGGTCCGTCGGCCCTCCGATGAGGCCTCGGATGCGTCGGGCTCCGAGGCCTCGACTGATGCCGACTGGCCGCCGCCGGAAGGTCTCGCGGCTTTGATCCCCGGCGATGTAGCCACCCCTGCTGCAACAGCTCCTAGCCGGAGAACTCATTCATGACCGAATCGGCGACAGATTTAGTGGACGCGGCTTTGTTCGACCGAGATCGGCTTGACCCAGAAAGTCCCTATCAACGTTCTGGCCCTGCATGGGGTGCCATCATTTCGCTTTCCTTCGGCACCTTCGGGCTTGTGACGGCAGAGTTTCTGCCCGCCAGCGTTCTGACACCGCTCGCGCATGATCTCCGTATCACCACGGGCACGGCTGGACAGGCGCTAACAGCGGCCGCAATCGTCGCGGCGATCTCGGCACCGATAATCGCCATCGTGACAAAGCGTCTGGACCGCAGGGTCGTCATCTGGGCGATGACGCTCCTGCTGATCCTGTCGAACGTTCTGGCGGAGGTTGCGGGGTCGCTGCCGGTTTTGCTGGCGGCACGCGTCGTCCTTGGCATATCGCTTGGTGGTTTTTGGTCAATTTCGGCAGCGTTGGCGATGCGGCTGGTTCCAAGTCACCTCATGCCGCGCGCCATGTCGGTCATCCTCACCGGCGTTTCTGTCGCCTCCGTCTGCGCGGCTCCAATCGGCGCTTATGTCGGTGACATTTGGGGATGGCGAGCCTCGTTCAAGGTCGCCGCAATCGTGAGTGCCGTTGCGCTGCTCGTGCAACTCGTAACCATTCCGCCACTGCCTCCGATCGAAGTGCGCAGATTCCGCAGTCCGCTGGATGTCGCGAAGAATCCGGCGATGAAGGTTGCGGTGCTAGTCGTGCTATTGGTCGCTTCCGGCCATTTTGCCAGCTTCGCCTACATCCGCGCCTTTCTCGAGAGCGTTCCTGCGCTCGACAAGAAGTCAATCCCGCTCGTGTTCCTTGCTTTTGGCACGGCCGGCGTCTTCGGCAATTTAGCCGGCGCATTCCTCACCAAACACAGTCTCAAGGCGGTCGCGGCCCTGCCGCCCCTGCTCATTGCCGTAGCCGCTGTCTCGCTCCTGACCATGAGAGCATCGGCCTTGACCTCGGCAATTGCAGTTGCCGTATGGGGCTTTGCTTTTGGCGCGGTCCCGGTCGGATTGCAGACATGGATGGTGCTACGCGCCGCTCCGAAACAGGCCGAGAGCGCTGGTGTACTGATGGTCATAACCTTCCAAGTGGCCATCGCAGCCGGCACAACTTGCGGTGGCCTATTGGTGGATCACACGGGTATTGCCAGTGTCTTTGTCTACAGCGCGGTTGCCACGTTCCTCGCTGTCTTGACAGTATTTTTGCTCGGCCCGAACCGCAAAACCTGACCGCCTGGTGGGGAGTGACGGTCGGCGGCGTTCACGCTATTGTCACCTCTGAGCTCGGCCCAAAGGCCGCGGCTTCGTCGTAACCATGCGGTCGATGGGGCAGCGCCAAATTGCTTCCTGCTCATCGCGTTGCGATAATACAGCGCGCTTATTGCGTCATCGTGTCCCCGGTCTCGGCTTCAATGCCCGGCTACTGGCTGCGGAGGCAGATGGGCGCCGGCGTCCCACCGACGACGATCGGTCTTTTCTCATGTAGCTGTCGGGGAAACGAGGCAGGTTTTCCGCCAGAACCCGCCAGTCGTCGCGCTCGCGTTCGCCTTCCTTGCGCGCACCGAACAACTGGATGATGATCTTGCCGTCGGACCCATATGCTTCGAGCGAGGTGACGTGACTGTCATTGGTCGGCTTGCGCACGGCCCAAACCTCACGGATTTGGTGGGTCCTGAGATGCAGCCGGAACGTTTCGTCCAGCACATGGATGCACGGCCCGATCTGCTTGACCGACTTGATTAAGCCGGAATGGGTCTGGATAGAACCTCGGTTGCCGACGAAGCACATGATCGGCAATTCGTCTTCGGCCGCACGCTGGAGCACGGCGCCAACTGCGGCATTGTCGAGCAGCCAAGCGTAATCCTGGCCGACCATGCGCAAAGCCTGGCAGCGGCTGAGCTTGAGCGTCTTTAGAAGGTTGACGTCAGTCAGCCGGCTCCAGTACTCGCGTAGGTCGTCCACCGTGCCGGCCCAGTCCGCAGTCCTCGCGCCCAGGTCGGCTACTCTCGCCTTAAGCGACATGGTCGGCTCCTGGTTGGCGGATACGAGCTCGGCCACCAGCTTTCGATAGGCATGAAGGTTGGAGACCGGCCTGAGATGCACCTTATGCACTGCTGCGCCGGCGGCGTCGAAGAATTGCAAACTGCGCTGGATTCCGCCGCGATGGCGCCTTTCAACAGCGAAACCATACCTCCAAGCCTGCGGGAAGACGCGAAGGTCGAATTCGTCACCAAGGACCATGGCGTGATTGTTGCCGGTTATCACTCTGTTGAAGACGCCAATCTTTTCGTGCACGGCACCTTGATTGCGGGTCAGCGCCGTCACTTCGCCCACGAATTCGAGGCCCGTCAGAAGGTGATTGACGCGCGGGTCGATGCGTGCCGCGCCGAAACCGCAATGGGCCGCGACCAGTTCCGCTTCCGAAATGGCCAATTGGGCGGCGAAATCACGCGCGGGAATGTTCGGACAGACTTCCCACGCACGCCGGATTTCGTTGGGCGACCGCTTCTTGCGCTGATCCATGTTTTTACCCCTGCCCCGTTCTTCTTTTGACGATCGATCGAAAAACGGGCCTCAGGGATGTGCACGGCGGACGCGATCGATCGTCAGGCACATGCCAGTCGAATCCTGTCTCCGGGCGGTCAGCGGCCAATCGCCGGTAGCGAGCGATTGTTGGGTGGTCGGCGCCAATCGGCCGATCGAGCATTCGGGTACCACCGGCGGTGCTGCTTTCCCACCAAGGCGGGTCTGATGGATCATATTGCTTTCCTTCGTTCTTCGATTGCGAGGGCAACCCAAAGGTGAATCGGCCGGCAATTTTGCCGCCGCAACGAAGGCTTCACAAAAATCGTGCCAGTTGCTCCGCGGCAAGCTCTGAACATCTTTGGCTCTGTTCATTGCTTTACGCGTGAGTGCATCGCGAACTCAGGCGCCCTTCCTGTGACGCGGACGCGACAAACCCGACAGTAAGTGTCGGTTGTCGGACGTCTCCCCAGCAATCGAGCATAAGAGACGTCGGGATGTCCTACGGTTTTTGACACGTCTTCCCTTTGGCACGGTCCATGCGAGATGATCCACGAAAACGCCGGACCGAGGAGAAATCGAGCCATGATTACGCTCACCGACAACGCTGTTGCCGCCATCAAGGCCGCTCTTTACCGCGCCAGCGAGCCGGCGGAAGGATTTCGCATCATGGTCCATGCCGGCGGCTGCGCCGGCTTCCAATACTCAATGGGCCTGGAGAGCGTCTCACGTGAGGGCGATGCGATCATCGAGCGAGATGGGCTCAAGGTGTTCATGGATAGAGGCTCCCAACCCCATGCCGCCGGCATGACCGTGGACTTCGTCACTGGGCTCGAAACATCCGGCTTTGTTTTCGATAACCCCAATGCGCGTGAGACGTGCGGCTGCGGCAAGTCCTGCAAATGATTGCGAGGGAACAGGCTATGTTCGACTATAGCGACGCCAAGGAATACTGCGTCGAACCGGTAACCGCCGGCGCTCTGGAACCGGCCGACACGCACTGTCGGCCCGGAACAATTGCGTTCGGTGATGCACCAAATCGCGATCATCGATCGTTGCCGTGGGCAAGCAAACAAAATTGCCCGAAACAGCTGAATTCCCGGCGGATGCCGCCACCAAAGGGCAATGTCGACAGCGACCGGTCAGCCAAGCCATCGCTCCCCCGGCCGCCCACCTTACCAGATACGATATGCGCCAGAGGTTCAATGGCCCGACTACCCTTGAATCATTTCAGCAGTTGAAGGATCACTCCCATGAACCC
>NZ_RZQE01000113.1:0-14438 GCF_004022955.1 Mesorhizobium sp. M7A.F.Ca.US.002.01.1.1
CCTATGCCTTCGCCGTCGTATCGGCCGCGACGCCGCCCAGCGCATCGCAGCCGGCGCCTGGCTCGCGCCTGTTGCAGGCGCTGGCTGTGTCGTAGAAATAGCTGCAGCGCGTGCGCTGCAACAGATTGCCGCCGACGGTGGCGGCGTTGCGAAGCTGCGCCGAAGCACCCGACAGCAGCGCCTCGGCCACCGCCGGATAGGATTTGGCGAACGCCGGATCGTAAGCAAGCTCGGCATTACGGACCAGCGCGCCGATGCGCAGGCCACCATCGTCCAGCCGTTCGATGCGGTTGAGCTCCGGCAGCCGGGAGATGTCGACGATACGCTCGGGACTGGTGATGCCGCCTTTCATCAGGTCGAGCAGATTGGTGCCGCCGGCGAGATAGGCCGAGCCCGGCTCGGCTGCCGCGGCGATGGCGTCGGGAATGGTGGCGGGCCTGATGTAATCGAAGTCTCTCATGCCGCGGTCCTCCGGTCGGCTTTGACAAGCTGTTGCTGGGCTTCCAGGACGGCCTCGACGATGCCGCCATAGGCCGCGCAGCGGCATATGTTGCCGCTCAGCCCCTCGCGGATGCGTTCGGGGTCGTCGCCGGCCTGGCCCTCGGCGATCAGGCCGAGCGTGCTCATGATCTGGCCGGGTGTGCAGAACCCGCACTGGAAGCCGTCATGGGCGATGAAGGCGGCCTGCACCGGATGCAGTTCCTCGCCGTTGGCGACGCCTTCGATGGTCAAGACCTGGGCGCCGTCATGGCTGACCGCCAGCGCCAGGCATGAGTTGATGCGCTTGCCGTCGACCAGCACCGTGCAGGCGCCGCATTGGCCGCGGTCGCAGCCCTTCTTGGTGCCGGTGAGATCGAGCCGCTCGCGCAGCAGGTCGAGCAGGGTTACGCGTGGATCGACCTCCAGTTGGTGTCGGTGGCCATTGATGGTGAGGGTAATGGGAAGGCTGGTCATGGGCGTCTGGCTCCAGTTGCTTGACGCGGATGGGATTGAACTGGTGCCTTGCCGCAGAAGGGCAAGGTAACCGTTGGGTCAGGTCTTGACGGCGAAAGCGGAGATGGCGGATCTCCCGCGAGGCAGGCGGGCAGGGGAGATGTCGGCTTGCGTGTTCGAAAGACGTGACATACCGGTTCCCCTGATTATATGATAAAGGTGCTCCACTAAAACGGAGGCGCCTCCGTTTATTACGTGGTGGCTGACCCTGCCGGATTCAAGCCCCCTGACACGATGTGGAGAAAAAATTGGCCAGCGAGCCGTCCGCCATTGCTGAACAGAAGGCCGAGGCCGTAGACGCAAAGCCGCTGCGCGCCGATGCGCGGCGCAACCGCGACCGGCTGGTCGAGGTGGCGGTGTCAGTCTTTGCCGAGCGCGGCATCGATGGCTCGCTGGAGGAGATCGCGCGCCGCGCCGGCGTCGGCATCGGCACGCTCTACCGGCATTTCCCGACGCGCGAGCATCTGGTCGAGGTGGTCTATCGTCGTGAGGTGGAGGCGCTGTGCGCGGCCGCCGGCGAGCTTGCCCAAAAACATCCGTCCGATGTCGCGCTGGAACAGTGGATGCAGCGCTTCGTCGACTACATCGCCACCAAGCGCGGCCTGGCGACCAGCCTGCGCATTGTGCTCACCACCAATTCGACGCTGTTTTCCGACACGTTCGGCCGGGTGTCGCAAGCCTTGCGACGCCTGGTCGAGGCGGCGGTGGCCGACGGCACCATTCGCGGCGACGTCGACGCTTCCGACGTGCTGCACGCGCTGGGCGGCATCTATTCAGCGCCCGACACCCCCGAATGGCGCGACCGCTCGCGCCGGCTGGTCAAGCTGTTGATGGACGGGTTGCGGTTCGGGGCTGCAAAGGCACAATGAGGCGACCAGATTCCGGCCGTGCAAAACCAGACCTATCGATGAGTTGAGGGGATACGATGTATGTAGGCCGTTCCTACAAACTGATCGATTTCGCGCTGTGGTCGCGGCGCAGCGTCATCTACATGGTGGTGGTGAGCGGTCTGGCCGTGGCGGCCTACCGTCTTCCAGGCATCGCCGGGTTTTCGGTGCCATGGTCGGTGGTGCTGGTGCTTGGCACCACCGTGTCACTCGTCGCCGGGTTCAAGAATTCGCAGGTGTTCACCCGCAGCAGCGACGCGCTGCAGGCTTTTACGCAAATTACGGCCAGCAGCCGTTTGTGGTCCAATTTCTGCAGGGATTTCCTCGACGCGCCGACGGCCAGACAGCTCATCTATCGCCACATCGCCTGGATGACGGCATTGCGCTTTTCCCTGCGCCGGCCGATGCCATGGGAGTCCATGGCGCGGGCCGCCAATATCGAATACCGGCGGCGCTACCGTATCCATGAGGATGCGAGCTCGCTCGGCGACGAATTGCGTCCGCTGCTCGCCGAACAGGCCGAGGACGTCCTGAAATCGCCCCAGCCGGCGATAGCCCTGCTCGAACTGCAATCTGTCCAGGTCAATGCGCTGTTCAAGGACACAAAGCTCCCTCCTCAGATCTATGGCGAACTGACCAAGCTGATCCGCGACTTCCATGACCAGCAGGCGCGCTGCGATCGCATCAAGAACAATCCCTATCCCCGGCAATACGCCATCGTCAGTTCGATGTTCGTGATGATCTTCTGCACACTGTTGCCGTTCGGGGTCGTTCCCGTCTTTGCCGATATGGGCAAACTGGGTGGCGTGCTCGGGTCGATAGCGATCTGGCTGACGATCCCGTTCAGCACGCTGCTCGGCTGGGCCTACATGTCTCTCGACCAGGTCGGCGAAAGCAGCGCCAACCCGTTCGAGGGCAATGCCAACGACGTTCCGATCTCGCAGATTTGCCGCGACATCGAGATCGAGTTGCGTAGCGGGCTCGGCGAGAGCGACCTTCCCAAGCCCCTGCTGCCGGTCAACGACATCGCGACCTAGGCAGGATCACGACGAGGCGCGGCCCCGGCGGTCCCCTTCATCGTGCTGCTGGCGGAGGACGCTCAAACGTCAAGGCAGACCTTGCCGAAATGCTTTCGGGATTCGTAATGCGCGAAGGCGGTGGCGATGTCCTGCAGCGGAAAGTGGCGGTCTATGACGGGCTTCAGCCTGCTGGACTCTATCGCGCGGATCATATCCTCCTGGTCGGCCCGGCTGCCGATGGAAATGCCGCTGATGCGGATCTGGTTGGAAAACAGGGCTGGGATAGACACTTCCGCCGCAAAGCCGGTCAGGACGCCGACCAGCGCGATGTGACCGCCCGTGCGGCAGGCGATAATCGACTGCGCCAGCGTGGCGGGTCCGCCGACCTCGATCACGTGATCGACGCCGCGCCCGCCCGTCAGATCCTTGGCCTTGCGGCCCCAGTCCGGGACGGACTTGTAGTTGATGACGGCGTCGGCTCCGAGGCGCTTGAGCCTTTCCAGCTTCTGCTCGTCGGATGAGGTGGCGATGACCCGGGCGCCGGCGGCCTTGGCGAATTGCAGCGCGAACAGCGATACGCTGCCCGAACCGAGGACCAGCACTGCGTCGCCCGGCTTCACCTTGCCGCACACAATCAGGCCGCGCCAGGCAGTAACGCCCGTGCAGGTGAGCGACGCCGCCTCGACATGCGTATAGCCTGCCGGTGCCCTGGTGAAAGCGTGCGCCGGCATGCAGACATACTCGCTGGCGAAGCCGTCGAAACTGTCTCCCGGAATATCGCGCCGGGTGCAGGGCGTCATGTCACCGCCCAGCCACCAGGGATAGAAGACGCTGACGACGCTGTCTCCGGGCCTGAGTGCATCGACACCGTCGCCGAGGGCAATCACTTCGCCGGCGCCGTCGGAGAGCGGAACGCGGCCGTCGGCGAGAGGCATCTTGCCTTGCACGGCAAAGTCGTCGCGCATGTTCAGCGCGCAGGCCCGGATCCTGACCAGCACCTCGCCCGGCCCTGGCTGGGGCGGATCTTCCTCGACCAGGTCGAGATTGCCCAAGCCGCCCGGCGCTCTCAGCCTGACCAGTCTCATTGTCTTCTCCGATGTGTGGGGTGTCTAGAATTGCAAGGGCCTAGCGGGCCTGCCGGCCGGAGATCACCCGCAGCCAGGGCGCCAGATGAAAGGCGCTCATCAGCAGATACATCGCAGCCATGCCCGTGAGGGGCGAGGCGTCGGTGCCCATGCACTGCATGGCCGCATCGCCGCTGAAGATGCAGGTGAGCAGCGCCATCACGGCGAAGGTCGGTGCCGCGGCAAGGCAAAGCCAGTCGGCCAGCCCGAGGGTGGCGGCTTCTGGGATCGTGCTGCCGGCACCTGTGTGGATATCGCTCATCGCCTTGATCCTTGATGATCATGCCAGCCACGACAGGTTCCTCTCTCCACGGAGTGGGGAGAGGAACCCAGACTGGACAACCGTTACTGCTCGCCCTTGTCGCGGAATGCGGCCTCACCGGCAGCAGACACTTCTTCCCATTTCTTGTCGGCCCCGGCGTCGTAATTGTCGTGCCAGTTCCACCAGGAGTAGAGTGGAGTCTGCGGATAGCCTTCGGGCGAATCCTCCCAGATTTCCTGGCGGCCGAGCGGCGTCGCGTCGAGATAGCTCCAGACGGTGCCCATCGCTTCGTCGCCGCGGCTGTTAATCAAGTAGGTGCGGAAGATACGATCGCCGTCACGGATGAAGACGTTGTGGCCGTGCCATTCGTCGACACCGAAGTCCTTGTCGAAACTGTCAGTGATTGTGTACCAGGGCATCTGCCAGCCCATCCGCTGCTTCAGCCGCGCAATGTCGGCCTGCGGGGCACGCGAAGCGTAGGCAAGCGTGGTGTTGCGGGCGTTGAGATGGGCGAGGTGGCCGACCTGGTCGGCGCCCAGCGAACAGCCGCGGCAGGCGTGATCGGGCCAGCCATGCACGCCGGGCTCGAAGAAGGCGCGATAGACGATCAGCTGGCGGCGGCCTTCGAACAGATCGAGCAGGCTCGCTCTGCCGTTCGGTCCCTCGAACACATAGGCCTTGTCGACTTCCATCCACGGCATGCGCCGGCGCTCGGCGGCCAATGCGTCCTTGGCGCGCAGTGTTGCCTTTTCCTTCACCAGCATCTGTTCGCGGGCGGCTTCCCAGTCCTGCCTCGAAACGATGGGCGGGGTCTTCATTGCGATGTGCTTGGTCATTGGTCGTCTCCTTTGCCAGTCGGTTGTCGCTTGCTGTCAGCCAGAATAGGGCGGTGAAGCGGGAGGGTGGGAGTTACAAGTGTGACGGGATTTGCAGGAGCCGGCCCGTCGCAGCAGGGGTGGCGCATCCTCACGGTGCCTTCGGCCGGGTGGAGAGGAGTGTCGGTTGGCATTGTCGGTTCTCCCTTGGCGTGCCGCGCGTTGCCGATAGTTGCCGATGCGGCTTGCCGGTTGACGGTACGGATTTAAGTTAGGGCGGCGACGCACAAGGGTGGGAGTTACAAGTGTGACGGGATTTGAATGGATTCGCTGATCACCGCGGCTGCGCTGGCACTGGCCGGAGGCGACCCGCTCGGCGCGCTGGATCGCGTCGCCTTGCGCGAAGACCCGCCGGCGCTGGCGCTGCGCGGCATTGCCATGGCGCAGCTCGGCGATCTCGATCGCGCCAAGGCGCTGCTGCGGCGTGCCGCGCGCGGCTTCGGCCCGAAAGAGGCGGTAGCGCGTGCCAGATGCGTCGTTGCCGAGGCCGAGATCGCGCTGGTCTCGCGGGATCTCGGCTGGCCGGCCAAGGCTTTAGATGCGGCGCGGGCGACGCTGGAAAAGCGTGGCGACCGGCTGAACGCAGCGCATGCCGGCCACCTCAAGGTGCGGCGCCTGCTATTGATCGGCCGTCTCGACGAGGCCGAAGACGTGCTGGCGGGGCTCGACCCGGCACCGCTTCCGCCGGCCTCGCGCGCCGCCCACGAACTGGCCGTCGCCGGCATCGCGATGCGGCGCCTCAAGACGAAGCCGGCGCGCAGGGCGTTGGAGTGGGCACGCCACGCCGCCCGCCAGGCCGGCATTGCGGGGCTCATCGCTGAAGTCGACCGCGCATTCCTGGCGCTGGACACGCCGGCGGCACGGCTGATCGCGGCTGGCGAGCAGCGCCCGTTGCTGCTTGAGGACGTCGAGGCGTTGCAGGCGTCGCCGGCGCTGCTGGTCGATAATTTCCGATATGTCGTGCGCCAACAGGAGAAAACGGTCTCGCTGGCCACGCGCCCGGTTCTGTTCGCGCTGGCCCGTACGCTCGCCGAAGCGTGGCCAGGCGATGTGTCCAGGGCGACGCTGATCGCGCAAGCCTTCGGCGGCAGGCACGCCGATGAATCGCATCGGGCGCGGCTGCGGGTCGAGATCGGTCGGCTGCGCACCGAATTGCGGAGCCTGGCCGACATCGGCGCCACCAGCCAGGGCTTCGCGCTGGCGCCGCGCCAGGCACGCGAGGTGCTGGTGCTGGCGCGGCCGATCGAGGAGCGGCACGCGGCGGTGCTGGCTTTCCTTGCCGACGGTGAATCCTGGGCGAGTTCGGCGTTGGCGCTGGCGCTTGGCACCGGGCAGCGCAGCGTGCAGCGGGCGTTGGAGCAGCTTGGCGAGGCCGGCAAGGTGCAGTTTTTCGGTCACGGCCGGGCGCGCCGCTGGATGACGCCTCCACTGGTGGGATTCACGACCACCTTGTTACTCCCGGCCCCGCTGCCGAACGGTTAGGAAGTGACATCGGATCTCAATGAGGACAAGGACATGAAACAGTCAACGGCCGAAATCCTGCGCGAATACGGACCCTTTGCCGATGTGGAGAGGGTGCATGGGGTGAGCTTTGACGGCAGCAATGTCTGGTTTGCCTCGGGCGAGAAGCTGAACGCCTTCGATCCGGAGAGCGGGCAGAACCTGCGCTCGATCGATGTCGCGGCGCATGCCGGCACCGCCTGGGACGGCCAGCATTTCTTCCAGCTTGCCAACGACCTGATACAGAAGATCGACCCTGATACCGGCCAGGTGTTGGCGACTATTCCGGCGCCCGGTGGTGGCGGCGATTCCGGGCTGACCTGGGCCGAAGGAACGCTCTGGGTGGGACAATACCGCGAACGCAAGATCCACCAGGTCGACCCGGAAACCGGTGCGATCCTGCGCACCATCGAATCCAACCGCTTCGTCACCGGGGTGACATGGGTCGAGGGCGAGCTGTGGCACGCCACCTGGGAAGGCGACCAGAGCGACCTGCGCCGCGTCGACCCGAAATCAGGCAAGGTTCTGGAGAAGCTCGACATGCCGGCCGGGATGGGCGTGTCGGGGCTGGAATCCGATGGCGGCGACCGCCTTTATTGCGGCAGCACATCCGCCGGGGTGGTGCGGGCGGTGCGCCGGCCGCGGTGAGGATGCGGCCGACGCCGAAGTCACACTTGCAGGCGCACTTCACACGGCAATTTGTCCGCTGTCGGCTGGCCGTTGCCCCTTGTCGGACCTAGATAGGCTGTGCGCCGGGCGGACGCCCGGCCCAGCTTTGCAAAGGATCCCTCATGCCTGAACAGCCCATCATGCCCGAACAGATTGCATTGAACGACGGCTCCGCCATTCCCCAACTCGGCCTCGGTGTGTGGCAGGTCGACCAGGACATCACCGCCGACGTGGTGGGTTGGGGCATCGAGGCCGGCTATCGCCTGATCGACACCGCCGAAGGCTATCAGAACGAGGAAGGGGTCGGAGAGGCGATCCGCAGTGCCGGCGTGCCGCGGGCTGAGCTGTTCATCACCTCGAAACTGCGCAACGGCGCGCACCAGCGCGATGCGGCCTTGCGCGCCTTCGACGAGACGATGGAGAAGCTCGGCGTCGAACAGATCGACCTGTTCCTGATCCACTGGCCTGTGCCCAGCCAGGACAAATATGTCGAGGCCTGGAAGACGCTGGTCGAACTCAGGCAGGCCGGCCGCATCAAATCGATCGGCGTTTCGAACTTCAACCAGGACCATCTGGAGCGGATCATCGGCGAGACCGGTGTGACGCCCGTCGTCAACCAGATCGAGCTGCATCCCCAGTTCCAGCAGCGCGGTGTCAGGGACTTTCATGCCAAGCACGACATCCGTATCGAAAGCTGGAGCCCTCTGGGCAGCGGCCGGCTGCTCGGCGATCCGACCATTGCAGGCATCGCCAAAAAACATGGCAAGTCCGTCGCACAGGCGATCATCCGCTGGCATCTCCAGGAGGGGCTGATCGTCATTCCAAAGTCGATCCGCAGGGATCGCATCGCCGCCAATTTCGATGTCTTCGATTTCGAACTGGATGCGCAGGACCTGCAGACGATCCGCGGCATGGATTCGCCCGAGGGCCGCAACGGACCCAACCCCGCCACAGCCGCGTTCCTGTTCTGAGAGGTAAGTTTTAACGAGCTGGCAACGAAACTGCTAATCTCCCCCACGAGGGGGGAGATTGGCAGCTTTGCGGCTTTCGCCAATTTCTTGCGCCCCTCAAATCCCGGACCCATCCAACTGCTGGGCGTCTTCACCTTCCCAGGGCGCCGGCATCGACGCGCGGCTAAGGTTGGCGGTGGGCAGCGGCATCCAGCATTTCAGTTCCGGGTCGGCGTATTCGATGACGCGCCCGGGCGAAGAGTCCGACGCGCGCCAGCCTTCCGAGGCGAACTGGTCGGCACGCGACCAATAGGCAAGGTCGACTTCCGCCGGTCCCTGCTCGGACGGACGCACAGTGACCAGGATGCGGCTGCCGTCCTTCGGCGCCGTCGACATGTGGCGCCACCGTTCGGGCTCGTCCATCGCATTCCTCCTCGCACTCGTAGCGTTGGGAGGAGTGTCGCCTCGTGGTCCGAAGGGGTCAACCCAAAGTTTGCGCCAGGCATCGGCTGATGACCCCTCCAGACGGTGCCTGCACAGTTGTGCGCAACACGCCGCGGGCGGTCATGCACGCTCGACGGGCCGTGACCCAGTTGATAAGCCCGTCTGCGAAAGGAGCGCCTGAGTCGAGATGACCGTTGCGATCGAGATGGGACAGACGACCGCAGGCGCCCCGGCGAAGCTGGATCTCGAGGAACTGCTCGCGACGCGCCTTTTGGTGCAGGGCAATTCGGGCTCCGGCAAGTCGCATCTGCTGCGGCGCCTGCTGGAGCAGAGCGCGCCCTGGGTGCAGCAGACCATCATCGATCCCGAGGGCGACTTCGTTTCGCTGGGCGACCGTTACGGCCATCTGGTGATCGATGCCGAGCAGCATACCGAGCGCGGCCTGCAGGCGGCAGGCGAGCGGGCGCGCATGCATCGCGTCTCCACCGTGCTCAATCTCGAAGGGCTCGACGCCGAGAACCAGATGCGGCGTGCCGCCGCCTTCCTCGGCGGGCTGTTCGAGGTCGCCCGTGACCACTGGTACCCGATGCTGGTGGTGGTGGACGAGGCGCAGCTGTTCGCGCCGGCGGTGGCCGGCGAGGTTTCCGACGAGGCGCGAAAGCTCTCGCTCGGCGCGATGACCAATTTGATGTGCCGTGGCCGAAAGCGCGGGCTGGCCGGCATCATCGCCACCCAGCGGCTGGCAAAGCTCGCCAAGAACGTCGCCGCCGAGGCGTCCAACTTCCTCATGGGCCGCACCTTCCTCGATATCGACATGGCGCGTGCCGCCGACCTTCTGGGCATGGAGCGGCGCCAGGCGGAGGCGTTTCGCGATCTGGAACGCGGGCAGTTCATGGCGCTCGGCCCGGCGCTGTCGCGCCGTCCGCTGGGCCTGCGCATCGGCCCGACGGATACGAGCCCGCGCAACGGAACGCCGCGGCTGATGGCGATGCCGGAAGCAGCACTCGAGGATGCACGCGCGATCATCCTGGCGGCGCCGCCGCCCGAAACGGTGCGCACGCCGCGCCGCCCGGCGTCGCCGGACCTGCTCGACCAGTTGATGGCGGCGAAGTCGGCGGCCTTGGAAATCCGCCCCGAACCGGCGGAGCCGCAAGTCAGCGCCGAGGATCTGGCCGAGCGCCGCGAGCGCGTGGACCGCGTGCTGCGCGCCATCCTGGCGCAGCCCGACGCCGGTTTTCGCGTAATCGGGGTACTCTATCAGGAGTTCGTGGTCCGCTGCCGCATCGAAGGCCTGGCCTCGGTCGTGCCCGACCTGCCGGAGTTCCGCCGCATGCTGACGCGCGCCCGGGCCGGCCTTGGGTCAGAGACGACGCAGGACGACGCATGGCGGGACGTTTCCGTCCGCGCGTCGCTGCTGCCCGACGACATGCAGGGCGTGTTCATGATGATTGCCCGCGCGGCGAAGGAGGGCTGGCCTTGCCCGAGCGACGCCGCGATCGCCCGCGCCTACGGCTCGCACTCGCTGCGCCGCGCCCGGCGCCTGTTGACCTATATCGAGGAGCAGGGCCTCATCGTCTGCCAGCTCGACGGGACAGGCCGGCGCACCGTGACACTGGTCGAATTGGCCTGGGCCACCGCACCGGGAGATCCGAATGCCGAGGAGGTGGAGCAGGGAAGCCTGGCACTGTGAGGCGGCGCGGGTGCTTTGAGCGAATGATGCGATAGGCTTTTCAGTCACCGTCATCGCGACAAATTTCTGATGGCAACCGTGAAATCGCCGACGGCGAGATGCGTCATGCAGGCGCTTGCGTTTCGATGGCGCTCACCGGTTCGCCCCAATCACCCACTGTTCCTGATCGACGAGCGTGCCGGTCATCGGCCCGGCAGCATCCGAAAGCAGGAAGACGGCGAGGTTGGCGATATCGCTGGTCGAGAACAGGCGGCCGAAGGGTTGCGAGGCGTTGGCGGCATCGAGCCAGCCCGGCCCGTTGCCCAGCGTGTCGGCCTGCATGACGCGTTCGGCCGGCGTGTCGGTCCAGCCGACATTGATGCCGTTGACGCGGATGCGATCGAAGCGATGGGCGTTGGCGGCGTTTTTGGTCAGCGTGGCCAGCGCGCCCTTGCTTGCGGAATAGACGGCGAGCTCCGGCGAGCCGCAATGGGCGTTGATCGACAGGATGTTGACGATGGCGCCGCGCTCTCCGCGCTTCTTCATGTCGGCGATGGCCGCCTGCATGAGGAAGAACGGCGCCCGCGCGTTGACCGCGAACAGCGAGGCCCAGCCGTCGAGATCGGCATCGACGAAGGAGGCCCGGTCGGTCAGTCCTGCGGCGTTGACCAGCGCATCGATGCGGCCGAAGCGCTCGATGCAGGCTTGCGCCAAAAGGGCAGGGGCTGCCGGGTCGGCGAGGTCGGCGGCGACGAAAACCGTCGGCGTGCCGAGCCGCGAAAGCTCTTCCGCAACGGCATCGCCGCGCGTCTTCTCGCGCCCGGTGACGAGCAGGCCGCCGGCGCCGCAGCGCGCCAGCGTCTCGGCGATGGCGCGGCCAATGCCTTGCGTCGAGCCGGTGACCAGCGCCACCTTGCCGTTGAGTTGGAGCTCCATTCCTCTTCCCCGCCTCGCATCTGATTTCAGGCTAGCGCGGCGCGATCGTTTTACAATACGGAAATTGGAAATCTTGGAGTGGAGGTTGTTGGCTGTCGCGCTGCGTGGGGCCGGCGGGAGCCTGCCCCAATGTCGTGATTCCCTACGTAGCGGAGGCCGTCGCAAAGACGCTAGTGGACCGTGATTATGCCCTCGACGGCCCGCCATTCCGAAGGCTGGATGAGCCGGTGATGAGCAACGCGAACCGAATGGAGCGGACCATCGAGTTCGCGCTCCCAATATTGGAGAAAACCCTTGAGTTCGGGAAAGGCCGGAGCGAGATCATAGTCCTGCCAGACATAGAGCTGAAGCAGGCTTGGATGATCGGGCAGGTAATAGTGGATTTCGGCCGTCGTCAGGCCATAACCTTCCATTTGCAGGCGGAATTCGTTGCTGACCGTATCGGCCATGTCTTTCTCCTTCTCCGCTGAGGCATCCAGCCGGCGGGCATTTGTGTCGAACCCGCCCAATGCCGGGCCGGGCCGATCGGTTCTGTCGACCCTCTTCAAACAACGCCGCGAGAAGCTCGCGGGTTCCGAAAATAGCCACGCCATAACAGTGCCTTGGCGCTCTTTCTTGTCGAGTATAAAAATTTTTGCGCTGGTCTCTTGAAACCGAAAAACGGCAAAACTAGCTCGATATGCGCCGCGATGCCTGACGAAGGGTCGCGGCGTTCCGCACCGGTCCGATATTGCCGGTTCGGTGCGGAGGAACCTCAAAACCTGTTTGTCCACGAGGAGAACGACATGGCGTTCCGTCCATTGCATGACCGTATTCTGGTCCGCCGCCTTGAAGCCGAGGAGAAGACCTCCGGCGGCATCATCATCCCCGATACCGCAAAGGAAAAACCGCAGGAAGGCGAAGTGCTCGCCGTCGGTCCCGGCGCCCGCGACGACAGCGGCAAGCTTGTCGAACTCGATGTCAAGGTCGGCGACCGCATCCTGTTCGGCAAATGGTCCGGCACCGAGATCAAACTCGACGGCGAGGACCTGCTCATCATGAAGGAGAGCGACGTGATGGGGATCATCGATGAGATCGCCGAAGTGAAGAAGGCCGCCTGACGGCTTCTTGTATCCAACCAGTCAACGAATGCTGCCTAGATAAAGGAGTGATCCAATGGCTGCCAAAGAAGTGAAATTCCATACCGAAGCGCGCGAGAAGATGCTGCGCGGCGTCGACATCCTTGCCAATGCGGTGAAGGTGACGCTCGGTCCCAAGGGGCGCAATGTGGTCATCGACAAGTCGTTCGGCGCGCCGCGCATCACCAAGGACGGCGTCACCGTCGCCAAGGAGATCGAACTGGAGGACAAGTTCGAGAACATGGGCGCCCAGATGGTGCGTGAGGTGGCCTCCAAGACCAACGACCTTGCCGGCGACGGCACGACGACCGCAACGGTGCTTGCACAGGCGATCGTCAGGGAAGGGGCCAAGGCGGTTGCCTCGGGTATGAACCCGATGGATCTGAAGCGCGGCATCGACAAGGCGGTCGAAGCGGTGGTCGCCGAACTGAAGACCAATGCCCGCAAGGTCACCCGAAACGACGAGATCGCGCAGGTCGGGACCATCTCCGCCAATGGCGATGCCGAAATCGGCCGCTTCCTCGCTGAGGCGATGGAGAAGGTCGGCAATGAAGGCGTCATCACGGTGGAGGAGGCCAAGACCGCCGAGACCGAGCTCGAAGTCGTGGAAGGCATGCAGTTCGATCGCGGCTACCTCTCGCCCTATTTCATCACCAACCAGGACAAGATGCGCGTGGAGCTCGACGAGCCCTATGTGCTGATCCACGAGAAGAAACTCTCCAATCTGCAAGCGATGCTGCCCGTGCTCGAAGCCGTGGTGCAGTCTGGCAAGCCGCTCCTGATCATCGCCGAGGATGTGGAGGGCGAGGCGCTTGCCACGCTGGTCGTCAACAAGCTGCGCGGCGGCCTCAAGGTCGCGGCCGTCAAGGCGCCGGGCTTCGGCGACCGCCGCAAGGCCATGCTGGAGGACATCGCCATTCTCACCGGCGGCACCGCGATCTCGGAAGATCTCGGCATCAAACTGGAAAACGTAACGCTGCAGATGCTGGGCCGCGCCAAGAAGGTGGTGATCGAGAAGGAAAACACCACCATCGTCGATGGTGTCGGCCGCAAGGAAGAGATCCAGGGCCGTGTCGCACAGATCAAGGCGCAGATCGAGGAGACCACCTCCGACTATGACCGCGAGAAGCTGCAGGAGCGGCTGGCCAAGCTTGCAGGCGGCGTTGCGGTGATCCGGGTCGGTGGCTCGACCGAGGTCGAGGTCAAGGAGCGCAAGGACCGTGTCGACGACGCACTGCATGCAACCCGCGCGGCCGTCGAGGAGGGCGTGCTGCCCGGCGGCGGCGTCGCCTTGCTGCGGGCGGCCAAGGCGCTCGATACCGTGCAGACCGACAATGCGGACCAGAGGACAGGTGTCGATATCGTGCGCCGTGCCATCGAAACGCCGGTCCGGCAGATCGCCGAGAATGCCGGCGCCGAAGGCTCGATCATTGTCGGCAAGCTGCGCGAGAAAAGCGAATTCGGTTGGGGCTGGAACGCCCAGACCAATGAATTCGGCGATCTCTTCGGCCAGGGCGTTATCGACCCGGCCAAGGTGGTGCGCACCGCCCTCCAGGACGCGGCATCGGTCGCCGGCCTGCTGGTGACCACGGAGGCCATGGTGGCCGAGAAGCCGAAGAAGGAAGCCGCCGCCCCGGCAATGCCCGCCGGCGCCGGCATGGACTTCTGAAGTCGCGGCCCAATCCGCCCGCTCCCCTGGCGGGGAGCGGGCGTCAGTCGAAGAGAGAGTGGAGGTAAAGATGGATGCAATGGCTGGCCTCGGATCCGTACCGGCTCCTACGCATCAAGCGAAGGAATTCCTGGCCTATGAAACAGAATGCAGGAACGTGCTGAAGCCGCTGCTGGCAGGGCTGCTCGACATGGCTGAAGCCGCCGGCTGGAACCGGCGAACCGCGGCGTCGGCACTGATGTTCCTCGCAGCGCAGCAAGTGTCGGCAACATCCGAGGTATCCGCCGGCAGCGGCTGAACGGAAATCGGCCAGTCCCTTCACC